>NZ_DALZDK010000002.1:76901-88401 GCF_031978665.1 Niallia sp.
AGCTAAAAATAAGGAGGTTCTTAATAATTCCAAAACAGTACCGTCAAAAGTTCCTGAAACAGGAAAGATAGTTACTAGGAACAAAGCAAATAAGAAAACTAGAAAAATATAGAAATAGTAAATGGTGTATGACGTATTTGCCGCAATTTCATAATAAAAATTCCGAGAAGATATTAACAACAATCCAAAGCCTGAAACGATTATACCAGTCATCATATTTCTTACAAAATTACACTTGAATGACTGGTAAAATTCAGTAAAAACATTCATTTCTTTCCCATTAATTAAATGAACCATACAACGATGCAACGCAACGGTAGATGGACCAATAGTAAGTAATGGTAAACTAAACAATATCCACAAAACATTTAACACAATAATGTAGTAAAGTTTTCCCATCCGTTCCCAAAATGGAGAATCATATCTTATTTTCATCGTTCACCTCATCTAACATTATTTCAGACTTTTTTTCCAAATTTTATCCTTTTACTGCACCAGCTGTCATACCCTCTACAAAGTACTTATTGAATATCAAGTACAAAATGAATAAAGGCAGAATGGAGAATATGGATCCTGCAACTAGGACATCATAATTGTTTCCATAAGGGGTTAATAACGTATTTAATCCTATAGGCAATGTGAATTTTTCTGCTGATCGTAAAACAATTAATGGCCACAGCATACTATTCCATGCGCCCATTGAACTCAGAATTGCCATTGCTGAAAAAGCTGGTTTAGAAATCGGCATAACAATTCTCACGCATATTCCATATTCACTACTACCATCAATCCTTCCTGCATCCAATAGTTCTTTTGGTATGCCTGATAGATATTGTCTAAAGAAAAAAATGGTGGAAGCATGTACTAAACCTGGAAGGATGACCCCCGCATAGGTATCTATTAATCCAAAACTAATCATTTCCTTATATAATGGCAGCATCAATATTTCAAACGGAACCATCATAGTCGCAATAACGAGGAAAAACAATATGTTTTTAAACTTAAAATTGTACATCGCAAACCCATATGCTACAAAATAACATATAATTAATGTTAAAATTACGGAAATAATGGTAATAACCAAACTATTTTTATACCAATCCAGGTAGCCAGTACTTCCATCAAAAAGGTAGCTATAATTGATTAATGACCAATTTTCAAAATCCAAGTTTAAATTTAAACCATTTCTTATTAACATTTGACCTGGACGGAAAGATGCAAATAATCCTGAGATAAAGGGAACGGCTACACTAGCACACATAAGGATAAAAAAGCCGTTTATCAAAGCTTTCACCAAAGGATTTTTGCCAGTTTTTTTCCCTTTAATATTTCTAATTCCTTCTAGTGATGAGCTAGATAAAGGACTTTTATTGGGATTCGTATTATTCTTGCTCATACTATTTATCCTCCTTTTTAAACATGCCGCTTGATAGCAAGTAGACCATGCTAATGGATAAAGCAACAATCAATAATACTAAGCCAACAGCAGAGGCATATCCTAAATCATTCTTTTCTATCCCCCGTCTATACAAATAACCAACAATCGTTAACCCGATATTTTTTGGAGAATTATTGCTTCCATAAATCATGAAACTTTCAAGAAACATTGCTAATCCAGCATATATGCTGATGGTTGTAACATAAATTCTTGTTGGTTTAAGCAACGGCAAAGTGATATGCCAAAATCTTTGCCATGCACTTGCACCATCAACTTTTGCTGATTCATAAAGTACCTCATCAATAGAGCTTAAACCAGCCTCAAAATACAATGTATTTACTCCAGTCCATCTCCATGTAGCCAATAAAAGTAATGCAAACATTCCCGTACCCCAATTTTTTAGCCATTGTTTTGACTCAAGGCCAAAAAAATTCAGGATTTGATTCATCAGACCCGAATCCATTTCACTAAACATATAACGAAATAAAATACCCGCAACTACCACTGAAACCAATGCCGGCAAATAGATAATCGATTTATAGATTCTCTTCCCCACTATACTTTTCGAATTTAATAAAAATGCACAGAGCATTGGAATAGGAATCAATATAATTAACGTGAATATCGTATAGATGACACTATTCCTAACAGCGATATGAAATACCTTATCACCTAATAGCTTTTCATAATTTGCAAGCCCAATATACTCACTGTATCCATTTCCAATATTATGAAAGCTCATATTTATAGTCGAATACATTGGGTATATCCAGAAGAATGACAAGCTAACGATAAACGGTACTATAAATACATAAGGTGCAATTTTCTGAGAGAATAAAAAAGCTTGGATCTTTTTCACATTCGTTCCTCTCCTTTTCTGTCAAAAGTCTTTAAGATTGCCTATATGGCA
The DNA here is from genome assembly GCF_031978665.1 of Niallia sp. NCBI lineage: Bacteria > Bacillati > Bacillota > Bacilli > Caryophanales > Bacillaceae > Niallia > Niallia sp. The sequence continues at coordinate 79,250 of NZ_DALZDK010000002.1, forward strand.
ATCTTAAAGACTAAACTTATTCTTGCTCAAAATCTACCTCTGCTTGTGCATCTTCAAGAGCTTGCTTTACATCCGCACCATTCTCTAAAACTTCATTTAACGTGGTTAAGTTAAACACCTCATTAATAGTAGTAGTAATTGGCACTGTTTTAATTAAATTTACTTCATCTTGAATTTCAAGTAATGTATCAAATGGATTATTAACAAAATATTGAACATATTCGTTCTCTTGATTATGTGTAATTTCTTGATTTGTCCAAACCTTTGTATTAACTGGATCAAAACCAAGGATATTCCAAATTTGTGCTCCCCCTTCTTCCGTTAATTTTGCCCAAGCCATAAATTCAGCTGCTAAATCAGCATTTTCTGAATCTTTATATACTACTGTTCCTGTACCACCTGCACCATTTGAACGTTTTTGCCCTTCCTCAAATACAGGGGCTGGAGCAATTGCAAACTTACCAGACATCTCTGGCATATAGTCTGTAAAGCGAGACATATACCAAATCGCTTTCGGGAATGCAGCCACTTCGCCTTTTGCAACCGTAGCATAACCTTGCTCCGTATCAATTTGTCCACCTGGCGTTACTTCGGCAATACCACTATCCAACCAGCCTTGTTGCATTGTTAGCAAATTATTTAAAGAATCTAGTTCCACGTTTGCATTTTCAGGATCTTCTACCCAAGATTCACCGTGTTCAGACATAGCTAAAGTTAGCCAGTCAGCACCGCCAGTATCAACTGAGGTCATATAAACTTCCCCATTAGAAGCCTCTTTTAACTTTTCACCTGCCGCTGTAAAGTCATCCCATGTTTTAATTTGGGTATAATCAATACCGTATTTCTCTAAGATTTCCGTATTATAATACATTACAGTTGCCCCAACATGTGTCGGTACTCCATAATAGTTACCGTCTTTTTCATAAGCATCTAATCGGGACGTTACCAAATCGGCTTTATACGGTTCTACATAACTGTTCAATGCCAACCATGGCACTTCTCCGTCTAAGTAGTTAGGAAATTGGCCAATTTCAACATCCGCTAAGTCGGGAATCCCTTCACCTGATTGAACAGCTAAAGTAAGCTTTGTATGCATATCTGCATAAGGATATACAGTAAACTTAATTTGAATTTGCTTATCTGGATTTTCTTCGTTCCATTTATTCAACATTTCTGTATAGAATTTTTGGTGTAAATCAACGAACAACCACATGTCCATTTTCGCACCGTCTTCTGGACCTACTGTAGTAACCTCAGATTCAACCTCTTCTTCGTTTTTTCCATTTCCACTAGAGGAATTCGAACATCCAAAAACAAAAACAGTCATCAAAAGAATCACAAAATATGTAAATCCTTTTTTGGATAACCTCATGAAATTTGCCCCCATTCAATTTTTTAAATACTAGAATTGCAACGTATTTATAAGTACTTTATATTGTTAGCAAGACACCCCCCCTCAAATATAAAACGCTTTCATTAATAGATATATTACAACCTACAATTTTTTATGTGCACTATTTTATACGCACCTTTTTATTTCTTTTTTTAAAATGTACGGATAGAATAAATAATTTTATGAGTAAGTGAAAGTTTTTGGCATACTACTTATTCTTACTCAAGGGATTTCTTCTTTTTTATCTTTCAAAAAATACAATTTTTTAACAAAATAAATATTCATGAGTAATTTTTAACATTTAGAAAAAAATACATCTGTAGAAGTTATTACAAAAAGGAGTGTTTCACATTGAAAAAAAATAATGCTGATCAAAATACGAATATTGCAGGACGTGTATTTGATCCAACTGATTATGAAAAAAAGGACCAACTTTCCTCTGGCTTGGCAACTACACATGAACAAGCTACAGATACATACACAGAAGGCGAGATTGGTGCTGTGATTGATGATGTGGATGGGAAAGATATTGAAATAGGGAAAAAAACGAAGAAGTAAAAATGGGTAGGCTAGACCTATGGATATGTATTCTATAGGTCTAGCCTTAGGTTATTTTAAAAGAAGTAAATAATCATCGACAACATGAAAAGAACTACTTCCTAAGTAATCGGAAATAGCCCTTATCATGTTGTCTTTTTTATTTCGACCTTATTTCTCTTACTTAAAATAACAGCTAGGAAAACGAAATTTAATGTAAGCTATTACTCAGGAATATATGGTAAATCAAGCGTTTTTGGAATATTAATTACATGTGTCTCCACGTATGCTTTTAGTCCTTCTTCTCCATACTCTCTTCCAACGCCAGACTGCTTTACTCCTCCAAATGGGAACTGTACATCAAGACCTTGAACAGCAGCTGTATTAATCATCGTTGTACCGGCCTCAATTCGACGGGCAACTTTTACAGCATGCTCTTCTTCTCCCCAAACGGAACTAGTTAATCCATAAATGCTTTCATTGTGTAATTCGATCACTTGCTCTTCATCATCAAATGGCAAGATTGGCACAGTCGGTCCAAATTGTTCTTCTACCACAATCGGATCATGGAAGTCTGCTTCTAACACTACAGTAGGCTGGTGAAAATATCCGTTGTCCATTAGCTCAGGATTTAATGTTTCACCTAATGGAATCACTTTCGCTCCTTTACTTTTCGCATCTTCTACAAGACTGCGAACATATTTGACCTGATTTTTATTGTTCACAGGACCTACTGTCACATCTGGATTAAAAGGATCACCGACCCGAATCCATTTATTCGCAGCCTCTATATATTTTTCTACGAAAGCATCATAGATGGAACGATGTACATAAATCCGCTTTGCAATCATACAAATTTGTCCTGCGGTTAGAAAGTTTGAAATGACCATTCTTCTCATGGCTCTTTCATCGTTAACGTCAAAATCTTCTAAGACGATTGCAGCGTCATTTCCTCCTAACTCCAAAGTCATCTTTTTAATTGTGTCAGAGGCAGCCTTCATAATACTTTTGGCAGTTTTTGTTCCACCAGTGAAGGCAATTTTCGCAACTTTCGGATTGGAGGTCAGTTCTACCCCAACTCCTGAATCCCCATGTACAAGATTAAGAACACCTGGAGGAAATTCATCTGCAATGATTTCAACGACTTTGCTGACAGCTAAAGGAGCAAATGGACTAGGTTTCACGACCATTGTATTACCAGTCAGTAATGCCGGGGCTATTTTGATGGTCGATAAAGAAATGGGATAATTCCATGGCGAAATGGCTGAAACAACACCCACCGGATCAAATGTAATAATCGTTTTCCCATTTTCATGTATTTTTTCCTGAGGACTAACCACTTTTTTCACGTTCTTGCAGGCAAATTCCATCCACATGATCGAAATAGCGATTTCCCCTTTTGAATCATATAATGCCTTACCGTGTTCACTCGACAATAAGGTAGCTATTTCAGGTGTTGCATCCTTTAATTTTTGGATTGCCCGCTCCATCCTTTCTATGCGGTCATTCACTTTAGTCCATGCCCAGCTTTTTAATGCATCATATGCTGCATCTATTGCACGAACAGTCTCTTCTTTTGTATTAAGAGGTGCATATCCTACAATCTCATCAGGATGGGTGGGATTTTCACGTGGGAACTTCTTTTCCGTTTGTAATTTCTCTCCATTAATAATGGCATGTACTGTAATGGGGGCATTTTGCATATTATAATCCTCCTATGTCATTCTTATCTAGTATGAATTAGGTTAATACAGTATATACGGTAAGAATGTTAAAATTTAGGAATGTCTTCTTTTTATATCAGGAACGAGTTTATAAAATACTTTAATTAGAATACAGTTACGTCAATTTAAAGTTCCATATTAACTTATTCCTCCTTTTAATAGGAGGATAAACTAAACAAAGTTAATTTAAAGCTTTGCCATTATTCTAAGCTGATTAAACACTTACTTTTTAGTCAGTAAATCCTCTCTAGTTATAAGTTATTATTTATGGGAAAGAGGATTTTTGAGGAGAAGTTAGATAAAGATATTTTTTTCCGTTCCATTATATAAACACACTAGTGCATAAAACAATTTTAATCTAGTGAAAATTAGTGTAGTCCAAATTATAGTATAGCTTGCAGAATATCCTCATTTATCCTATTGTGCAAAACGTTGTAAGCTAAAGCTGATCAAATCATAAGTGGGGAGATTTTTAAATGTCTGAGTATATCGTTACCCTTACTTATTTCTCCAATTCAAGTTTTCTTACTTTTTATTTTGGATGATTCTATCTTCAATTTTTTTGTAAATATTATCTATTATTACTTTATCTTTTAAAATTATAGTTTTATTTTCAGTCACTAATTGTTTTAATGTTTTCTTTTTCACTCGTTGTCTCCCCCTCCTTAAATAACTTATATTCTCTTTCTAAATCACTAAGACAAAGTTCATATAACTGAACGTTCTCTTTTTTATATATACCTACGCTCAAAAGCTGATCTATTAAATAATTTCTTCTTTTCTGTATAGCTTCATGAGATAGTGCGCTCATAAAAACACCTCTTTAGTTAATCGTTTGCTAAAGGAAAAGCAAGTTCTTACAATGCGGCCAATATTGCAGCGGTAAAATCAATTATAAATAACCATTTATATGGTCCGTAATAGGAAAAAAACTGCCTTAACATATAGAATCCATTTCCCTTCTTTTAAGTAGCTAAGCTTTTGGGTGGATTAATATCTATATATAAAGTGCAAGCGTCATACTAACTTCTTTAAATGATAATGATTATCAATATCATTTATTTTAAAACATAACTACTCAAAAAACAACAATTTTTTGAAAAATGTTATTTTGGGTAGCATTATAAAAGGATTACTACGTAAATAAAAAAGGAACAGATTAATTTCAATCTGTCCCCTTAAAAAATAGCAAACGCCACATTAAGTAGTCTGCTATTCGATTAATGCTATTTAATGATGATTATCTTAACGTTTTTAATGCACCGCTCCAAGCGAGAACTTGGTCTAACATTGCATTTACATTAGTAAGGTGTAAGTCAGCTGGTTTAAAAGTAGTATAGTTTTCAAAGTCCGTAAATAAAGACAATGTAGGGTGTACACGGACGTCTGCAATCATTAGCTCACCCATGATTCCTCTTAAATGTTCAGCTGCACGCGCACCACCAGTGGAACCATAACTAACTATTCCTGCAGCTTTGTTATTCCAAGCTTCACGAGCGAAATCAAGTGCATTTTTTAAAGCTCCTGTTATGCTATGATTATATTCTTGAACAATAAATACAAATCCATCCAAGCTGTTCAATTTTTCATTCCACGCTGCGATTCCTGGTTCTGTTCCATCAGTTGTTCCTAAAAAAGGTAACTGATAATCAGCTATATCTACAATTTCATAGTTTGCGTCTTCACGTTTGTCGGCAATTTCTTTAATCCATTCTCCTACTTGCGGACTCACTCTTCCTTCTCTTGTGCTACCTAAAATAATACCTATATTTAATTTTTCAGTTGTCATTGTTTTTTTCCTCCTATTATTTAGTCTTTTTTATTTATTTATATTTTTCCAGACTTTGTGCACCTAATCCGATTCTCTTTAAAAGATCAATTAGTATTTCTTTATCCTCGTTAGATATAAAGGATAGATTTTCAGATATAGTTGCAACATGCTTAGGAAAAATCTCATCAAATAAGGCTCGTCCTTCCTGTGTTAGGACAACATTTGATGCCCTTCTATCATGTGGGTTAGGCTGTCTTTCTACAAGACCTTTCTTTTCTAGCTTGTCTACAACATAGGTAATACTTCCACTAGGTATAGAGAATATCTCACTAATCTTTTGAACAGGATGAGGACCTTTACTGTAAAGCAATTCAAGAATCATAAAATTTTCACTATTGATTTTATGGCTTTCAATATCCTTTTGAATATTTGTAACAACAGCCTTGGAAGCCTTCAACCATATGCGAAACAATCTCAAATCCAGATCATTTTGATTTTCCACGACTTAACCTCCTTTAAGGTCATTTTATTTATCTATATAAAGGATAATTAACTTCAATTGGAATCTCAATTAGCATTTGAAGTCTTCCTCTAAGTCAATGAAAGATGTTTTTCGTTATTTCACTATTATCCAACTTCTCCATATTATCCTGGAGTTTGCTCATTCAGTGATATCACTCTTTATGTTACTAGACTTAAAGCAATGATTCAAAATTAATTAAAAATATAATTAAGCCACATATTAATAAAATGATTGGCATCACCATGCTTTTAACAGTATCTTTAATTTTAATGTGCGTAATGATTGCCCCAATCATTGTTACAACGATTAATAATCCACCCCAAGTAGCCAATGTCTCATTCCAAATTCCTACAATAACGAAAACAGCTGAAATAAGCTCTACTAATCCTGTGAACACTCTAAACCAGCCTGGATAGCCATAATGCTTAAAGCCCTCTACCATTTGTTTTGAGCCCAGCTTCATAAATCCAAACATTAGGAATCCTAAACCTAATAAAACTTGTAAAATAATAGATAATACCGTCATTTATATCCTTCTCCTTTTACCCTAAAATTATTTATCCTATAATTAGGACTTTTTCATCCTAACATTAGGATATATTTATTGTCAATAAAAAAACAACCTAATGGATGATTTAGGTTGTGTATACTCTTATTTAAATCAATTAAACAGTATTATTGCTTGTCTATTTTTTATTTACAAAGCCCAGAAAAAAACAACTTTTTTTGTTGACATACTATTTTTTCTAAAATATTCTAATACATAAATATCATTCAGTAATAAAAAAGAAAAATGATGTATTTTTTATTTTGGAGCGAATCTCTCCCTTTTTACGAATCCATAAAAAAAGAAATAGAGCCCTATGGATTTTAAATAACTACAATAAAGTTACACCTAGAAATGGAAAATATAATAAAATAATGCTTAAAGAGAAACAATTTTTTGAATCTGAATTCTTTAAACTCTGATTTTTTTAGACAAAATAAAAACCACCAAATATGTATTTGGTGGAGACGGTGGGACGTGCAATTCCATGCTTTCGTCATGGCACTGACTATATCTTGAACCTGTACTATTTAGTTAGGTCCTCTGGCGTCTTATACGAAATATAAATTTACTTTAAAAGTAGAATTCCGTATCCTAGTGCTACCAAATTTTGGGTAGCCTATAAGTCGATACACGGCTGTTGAATTACTTCACATACCGCTCGGCATTGCCTTATCACAGTTAATGTGACTTAGGTTTCACCGATAAAGCCAGATTTTCACTTGTATGTTACCATACAAGGCGACTAAAATTAATCGAACCCACGTCCAGAAACATCGGCACTTAAGCTTCTACGAGTGTAGTCAACATATTCGCATTTCGCTTATTCTTCTGCCTGTTGACAGGCGTCCGATAAGCTAGTCTGGTTGTTCTCTTCCTTCTTCCTCAGACGGTGGAATCCGGCGTAGCCCACTCAGTTTGAGTCCCTGACCCTACCACATGGGCGATGGAGGGAGGAACCGCTAAGCGCTATTAAGCAGCTAAAGCGAAGTTGTTTTGTTGTTTGCCAGTTATAGGCTTTGACGTTTTAACGAGGCCGATCCCCTCGACTCGCAACCTAAGCTCGAACTATCCCTGTCGAATCCGTAGCGTCCCCATTATAAGGATAAAATCAAGTAATTGTTATATTACAAGATTCCCGCTTTAAAAGCGTAACGTTCGGAAGCTCTGAAATAGGAGCTTAAAGTTATGTTGTCTTATCGACATAACTTATTATAACATAACTGAAGCGTATTTCAATTGTAAAGTTTTGGATTACATTTTTTGCCTTTCACGTAAAGCACGTTCGATACTACGATTTGCTTCTTTACGTTTTAAGGTTTCACGCTTATCATAGTTCTTTTTACCCTTACCTAAACCAATCAAAACCTTTGCAAAACCATTTTTAAAATAAATCTTCAGTGGGACTAAAGCATAACCTACTTCTTTTGTATCTCCAATTAATTTATTGATTTGTTTTCGATGTAATAAAAGCTTTCTTGTTCTTAAAGGGTCATGATTATAGCGATTCCCTTGTTCATATGGGCTAATATGCATCCCTAGCAGGAATACCTCTCCATTAATGATGCGCGCATATGATTCCTTTAAGTTTACTCTTCCTGCACGAATTGCTTTGATTTCTGTTCCTTGAAGAACAATTCCTGCCTCGTAAGTCTCCTCAATAAAGTAATCATGATTGGCTTTTTTATTCTGTGCAACTAATTTCCCTTCACCTTTTGGCATGTCTCTTCCCCCTACTCTGCCAATAATTTTAACAAAAGTACACCTATTATACAAACATCCCCTGCATGTGGTCTCCTTTTCAGAAAGAAACCACATGCACTAAATGCATCTATTTTATCTGTTAACGTCTTTTTTTCTTTCTCTTTGCTTTTGGTGCATTCTCGAAGTGTTTTCTATCATTCTTTCCTTTTCGTCGGGATTCCCCTGGTTTTCCTTTACGATCCGTATCTCTGTCTGATTTGCCTTTACGCGGAGCACGAGTGACACTGCCAGTGGAAAATACCTTGCCATCTTTCTTCGGATCTCTGCGGCGTGTTCCCTTCATGCCGACTATTTCAAAGTCAATTGCGCGTTCATCTTTATTGACATTTACGACACGCACCGTAATTTCGTCTCCAATACGGAAGACTTTTCCTGTTCTTTCACCTATCATGGCAAAATGGCGTTCATCATAACGATAGTAGTCATCGGTCATATAGCTAACATGGACAAGTCCTTCGATTGTATTTGTTAGCTCTACAAACATTCCAAAGTTCGTAACGGAGCTAATAATACCATCATATTCCTCACCGATTTTATCGAGCATGTATTCTGATTTCTTCAATTCATCTGTTTCACGCTCTGCTTCTACTGATCTTCTTTCCATACTGGAAGAGTGCTCGGCAATCTCCGTTAAACGGCTATTCCATTTTTCTTGTGTAGCAGAACTAATATCCCCTTCAATTAAATACGTACGAATCAATCGGTGTACGATTAAATCTGGATAACGTCTGATAGGTGAAGTAAAATGTGTATAGAATTCAGTTGATAAACCAAAATGTCCTAGGCTTTCAGGGTAGTATTTCGCCTGTTGCATCGAACGCAGCATTACCGTTGAAATAACCATCTCTTCAGGAGTTCCTTGAACTGCTTCAATTATTTCTTGTAACGCTCTA
>NZ_DALZDK010000002.1:88411-91395 GCF_031978665.1 Niallia sp.
AGGATGTACAGAATTTGCTGTCCCCTTCACAATATAGCCAAAGTTTGTAATAAACTCGAAGAATCTTCGTAGTTTTTCTTCTTTTGGATCTTCGTGAATACGATAAATAAACGGAACCTGCATCCAATGAAAATGTTCAGCAACTGTTTCATTGGCAACGAGCATAAACTCTTCGATTAGTCTTTCTGCAACAGAACGTTCTCGTAAAATAACATCCTGTGGCTTTCCATCCTCATCTACAAGTACCTTTGATTCTTTAAAATCAAAGTCAATTGCACCGCGTGTCATACGTTTTTTACGAAGGATTGCTGCAAGTTCTTCCATACGCTCAAACATTGGCACAAGCCCTTCATATTTAGCTCTCAGCACTTCATCTTTTTCGTGTAAAATCGAATTCACATCTGCATAAGTCATGCGCTCTGTTGTCTTAATGACACTTTGGAAAATTTCATGCTTAACTACTTCACCCTCTGGCGAGATTTCCATCTCACAGGAAAGGGTTAATCGATCTACTTTTGGATTTAAGGAACATATTCCATTCGATAAACGATGTGGAATCATTGGAATCACTCGGTCTACTAAATAAACACTCGTTCCTCTCTCCTCTGCTTCTACATCAATAGGAGAATTTTCTGTTACATAGTAAGTAACATCGGCAATATGAACCCCTAGCTTATAATGACCGTTTTCTAAAATAGTAACAGTAACCGCATCATCCAAGTCTTTTGCGTCTGCACCATCAATGGTAACAATTGTTTCATTACGTAAATCACGTCTGTTTGCAATTTCTTTTTCATCAATGGTATCTGGAGCGCTATTCGCTTGATCTAGTACATTATCAGGAAATGCTAGTGGTAATCCATGCTTATGTATTACCGATAAAATATCAACACCTGGGTCATTTTTATGGCCAAGTATTTTGATAACTTCCCCTTCTGCATTCTTTCTGCCTTCTGGATAGGAAGTTAATTTAACAACTACTTTATGCCCTTCAATAGCTCCTTTTGTGCTACCTTTTGGAATAAAAATATCTGTTGCGATTTTCTTATCATCTGGTATTACAAAACCAAAATGCTTGCTTTCAGAATATGTACCAACTATTTGTTGTACGCCTCTTTCAATAATTCGGACGATTGTACCTTCTCTTCTTTGACCAGAGCTTTCTGACGTTACACGCGCTAAAACAATATCTCCATTTAACGCAGTTTTTACTTCATTTGGTGGAATAAAGATATCATCCATGCCTTGTTCTTCTGGAATAACAAATGCAAACCCTTTTGCATGACCTGCTAGTTTACCGCGAATAAGGTTCATTTTTTCCGGTAATCCATAACGATTGCTTCTCGTACGAACAACTAGTCCCTTCTCCTCCATCTGAACAAGTGCCTTTACAAAGTCTTTAAAGTGAGAAGAATCCTCTATTCCGAAAGCCTCTTCTAATTCTTGTACCGTTAATGGTTTATAGGCTTCGTCCTTCATATAGGTCAATAACTTCTCCACATTTTCCTTTATCATATCTTCCAAACAAAAAACCTCCTTTACTTCTCATTCTTTCCAATCTAATTTCTCTAAAAACTGATAGAAATCTTCAAAAACCTGTTCCTTTTCTTTATCATGTGTAATAACATGCCCAGAGTTTTCATACCATTTTATATCTTTTTGAATCGATTCCACTTCTTCATAAATAATATTAGCACTATTTGTATCAATCATTTGATCATGTCGTGCTTGAATGACAAAAACGGGTGAATAAATAAGATCAATAGATTCACTTACTTCTTTTATAAGATTTTGTAATTCCTTCAATGTATGCATTGGTTTAAATTGAGCCATTTCCTGCTCAATTACTTCTTCTGATTTCTTCTCACGTTGCTTATAACTGCGGGCGTATTCGAGTACTCCTTCATACATTACTTCTTCACTCTTAATATACATGGGAGCACACATAGTTACGATACCCTTTACAGGTACAGTGTAACCTAATTTAAGGGAAAATACCCCTCCTAAGGATAGTCCGCCTACAGCAATTTCTTCATATCCCATATCCTTTAAATGCTGATAGGCGTCTGACACATCCTTCCACCAATCTTTCGGTCCATATTCCACTAATTCCTCTGGCGGCACACCATGACCTTTATATAAAGGAACATAGCATGTATACCCTTTTGTATTTAAATATCTACCTAGTAATCGTACATCAGATGTATTCCCTGTAAAGCCATGTAATAAAAGCACTGCACGATTATTATCTCCTTTAAAGGTTAACGGTTTCTGTTCTACTATTTTCATTAGATAACGCTCCTTTATCTTATTATTTTCTCCTTCGCCCTTATATATAATTAAAATTACAGTGTTTGTTTAAAAAAAGAACTATCCTTCTATTGTAGTAAAAATGAAATGGAAGAATCCAGTAATATGATTATCCTTTATTAGTGGTCATTCCTTCTTTTTAATCAATACTTATTTATGTATCAACTTGTTTTCCGAAAAAAAACCTGACCTTTCTTGGCCAGGTTTTTTTATCTATACCGAACTTCGTTATTATAGATCAAAATAACTAACTGCAATCGTTAAAACAAAGAACAGGATTGCTAAAACGATTGTCGCATTGTGAAGGATTAATTCTAAACCACGTGCTTTTTGCTTACCAAATAACTGCTCTGCCCCACCAGAAATTGCTCCAGATAGTCCAGCACTCTTTCCATTTTGAAGAAGTACAACCACGATTAATGCAATCGCAACGATAATCAATAAAGTAATCAAAACTGTGTGTATCATATCAAACACCTCCATAAAAACCAACCTACATTACTCTAAATGTATCATATTTTATGATATGTCACAATAGTATGTCGCGTCTTTGTCATAATAATTAGTAGAATACATTTATCGAGCGTGAATTTATAGAAAGAGCTCTCTAGATTAAGGGATGATCTTTGATAGAGTTGCATCTGTTACCTTTTCTTTCTTTTTCTCTTGCTCTT
>NZ_DALZDK010000002.1:91405-95811 GCF_031978665.1 Niallia sp.
ATAGAGAGGGCTTCTCTGTTGCCTTTCTTGCTTTTTTTCTTGCTTCTCGGGCACAGTGAGCGCTTATCTTTTCGATTCAGTCATTGATGAGGATTCTCTTCCTTCACCCTTAATAAAAATAAAAAGCACTCTAACATTTAGGAAATTTCCTAATGCTAGAGTGCTTATCAAGTTAAGGAAACCTTAACTTCAATTACTTCTTAAGGTTATAGAAAGATTTAAGACCATCATATACTGCTAACTCGCCAAGCTCGTCTTCGATGCGAAGAAGTTGGTTGTATTTAGCGATACGGTCTGTACGAGATAATGAACCAGTTTTGATTTGACCAGCATTAGTAGCAACAGCGATGTCAGCGATTGTAGCATCTTCTGTTTCACCAGAACGGTGAGAAACTACTGCTGTATAACCAGCACGTTTAGCCATTTCGATAGCTTCGAAAGTTTCAGTTAAAGTACCAATTTGGTTAACTTTGATAAGGATTGAGTTTGCAATTCCTTTTTCGATACCTTCAGCTAATTTTTTAGTGTTTGTAACGAATAAATCGTCACCTACTAATTGTACTTTTGAACCGATACGGTCTGTTAATAATTTGTGACCTTCCCAGTCGTTTTCATCTAAACCATCTTCAATAGAGATGATTGGGAATTCGCCAACTAATTCTTCATAGAAGCTTACTAATTCTTCAGAAGTTAAACCAGTACGGCCTTCTCCTGCAAGATCGTATTTACCAGTTTCTTTGTTATAGAACTCAGATGAAGCAACGTCCATACCTAAGAATACGTCTTTACCAGGCTCGTATCCAGCTTTTTTGATTGCTTCGATGATTACTTCTAATGCTTCACGGTTAGAACCAAGGTTTGGAGCGAATCCACCTTCGTCACCTACAGCAGTGTTTAGACCTTTAGCAGAAAGAACTGATTTTAAAGCATGGAAAACTTCAGCACCAGTACGTAGAGCTTCTTTGAAAGTTGGAGCTCCTACTGGTAAGATCATGAATTCTTGGAAATCAACGTTGTTATCAGCATGTGAACCACCGTTGATGATGTTCATCATTGGAGTTGGTAATTGCTTAGCATTGAATCCACCAAGGTAACGGTATAATGGAAGACCTACTACTTCAGCAGCAGCATGTGCAACAGCCATAGATACACCTAGGATTGCGTTAGCACCTAATTTACCTTTGTTTTCTGTACCATCAAGTTCGATCATAGTTCTGTCGATTCCAACTTGATCTGTAACGTCCATACCGATAATTGCTTCAGCAATTACTTCGTTTACGTTTTCTACTGCTTTAAGAACACCTTTACCAAGATAACGAGATTTGTCACCATCACGTAATTCAACTGCTTCGTATTCACCAGTTGAAGCACCAGATGGAACTAGTGCGCGACCAAAGAATCCTGATTCAGTTAATACTTCTACTTCTACTGTTGGGTTACCACGTGAATCTAATACTTCACGAGCATATACTTGTTGAATATAAGGCATATTTATTCTCTCCTTTAATTATATACTTATTTTTTAATAATAGATGTTCCAGTCATTTCTACTGGCTTATCAATTCCTAATAGATCTAACATAGTAGGAGCAAGATCTCCTAAAATACCATCTGTACGTAATTCAGCATTCTTATCTGTTACGATTACAGGAACTGGATTTGTTGTATGTGCTGTCATTGGTGTTCCGTCAAGTGTTACCACTTCATCAGAATTACCATGGTCAGCGGTGATAATTGCTTTACCACCTTTTTGTTCAATTAAAGTAATAATTTTCCCTAAACATTCATCCACTGTTTCAATCGCTTTGATTGTAGGTTCAAGCATTCCGGAGTGCCCAACCATATCAGGGTTAGCGAAGTTTAGAATAATTGCATCAAAATTATCTGCTTCAATTTCCTTCAATAGTGCATCGGTTACTTCATATGCACTCATTTCTGGTTGTAAATCATAGGTTGCCACTTTTGGTGAATTGATTAAGATACGCTTTTCACCAGGGAACTCTGCTTCACGTCCACCGCTCATAAAGAAAGTAACATGTGGATACTTTTCTGTTTCAGCGATACGAAGTTGAGTTAATCCGTTTTGTGAAAGAACTTCACCTAATGTGTTATCCAAGTTTGTTGGCTTGAATGCAACATACCCATTTACTGTTTCACTAAAATGAGTTAAACATACAAAGTAAAGATTTTTTGGATGTTTTTCTCCACGATCGAAAGAACGGAAGTCCTCATTTGTAAAAGTGTTTGAAATTTGAATCGCACGGTCAGGACGGAAGTTATAGAAAATAACAGCATCTTCATCTTTAATTGTAGCAACTGGTTCACCGTTCTCTTTTGTGATTACAGATGGAAGTACGAACTCATCAAAGATTCCGTTATTGTAATTATCCTCAACTACTTGTAATGGATCAGAGTATGCTGGTCCATCGCCATATACCATAGCTCGGTATGATTTTTCTACACGATCCCAGCGTTTGTCTCTATCCATTGAATAGTAGCGTCCAGAAATAGTAGCAAATTCACCTACACCGTATTCCGCGATTTTTTCTTGTGTTGCTTTAATGTATTTTTCAGCAGTCTTTTGACCGACGTCTCGACCATCTAAGATACCGTGAATATATACATTTTCTACACCTTCTTCTTTTGCTAAACGAAGAAGTGCATACATATGTTCAATATGGCTATGAACTCCACCATCAGATAATAATCCGAATAAATGAAGATTTTTGCCTTTTTCTTTTACATGCTTAATTGCATTAACGAAAGTTTCGTTTTTGTAAAACTCGCCTTCTCTAATAGAAACGTTAACTCTTGTTAAACTTTGATATACGATCCGGCCGGCACCGATATTCAAATGTCCAACTTCTGAGTTACCCATTTGTCCTTCTGGAAGACCAACAGCTTCCCCACTAGCGACTAAAGTAGCATGAGGGTAAGAGTTCCAATATTTATCGAAATTAGGCTTATTTGCTTGTGCTACTGCATTTCCCATGCGTTCGCTTCTTAAAGCAAATCCATCTAAAATGATTAAAGCTACTGGAGATTTACTCATTCTTACCTGCCTCCAATAAAGCTAAAAAGCTTTGAGCTTCTAGGCTAGCTCCACCTACTAATGCTCCATCAATATCTGGCTGTGCCATATATTCTTTAATGTTTTCAGGCTTTACGCTACCGCCGTATTGAATACGAATGTGTTCAGCAACTTCTGCAGAGAATTGTTCACTTACTACTTTACGGATATGTGCACATACTTCGTTTGCATCAGCAGAAGTAGAAGATTTACCTGTTCCAATTGCCCAGATTGGCTCATATGCAACAACAGTCGCTTTTGCTTGTTCTGGAGTTAAGCCGTTAAGTGCTTTTGTTACTTGAGAAGCAACAAAGTCATTTGTTTCGCCGTTTTCTCTTTGCTCAAGAGTTTCACCACAACATACAATTGGAGTTAAGCCATTTTCAAAAGCAGCAAGTGTCTTTTTGTTAACAGACTCGTCTGTTTCGTTAAAGAACTCACGACGTTCAGAATGACCAAGCACTACATATTTAGAACCGATATTTTCTAATGCAACTGGGCTAATTTCACCAGTGAATGCACCACTTTTTTCAAAATGCATGTTTTGTGCACCGATTTTTACATCTGTGCCATCTGTTAATTCTACTAATTGTCCTAAAAATAACGCAGGAGCACATACTACTGTATCCACTTTTTCACTTGATGGAACAGAAGCTTTAACTTCTAAGATAAACTCAACAGCTTCAGGAAGCGTTTTGTTCATTTTCCAGTTACCTGCAATAATTGGCTTGCGCATTGTTTACATCCTTTCATGCATATCTATAGAGATATTATTTGTCGTTTAATGCCACTACACCTGGAAGTTCTTTGCCTTCCATGAATTCTAATGACGCACCGCCGCCAGTAGAAATATGGCTCATTTTATCTGCTAAATCGAATTTCTCAACTGCTGCTGCAGAATCTCCACCACCGATTACAGAATATGTATCTTGAGATTCAGCAAGCGCTTCTGCTACTGCTTTTGTACCTTTAGCGAAAGCATCTAATTCGAATACACCCATTGGTCCGTTCCAAATTACTAATTTAGAACTCTTAATAACATCTGCATAAATTTCACGTGTTTTAGGACCAATATCTAATGCTTCCCAATCAGCTGGAATTTCTTCAATAGAAACTGTTTTGATGTTAGCATCGTTAGAGAAATCATCTGCAACTGTAACATCAACAGGCATATAAAACTTAACGCCTTTTTCTTTTGCTTTTTCCATATATGATTTAGCAAGGTCGATTTTATCTTCTTCTAATAAAGACTTACCAATTTCATGACCAAGAGATTTAACAAAAGTATAAGCTAAGCCTCCGCCAATAATTAAGTTATCCACTTTATCAAGAAGGTT
>NZ_DALZDK010000002.1:95821-98466 GCF_031978665.1 Niallia sp.
AAGAAGGTTTTCAATTACACCAATCTTATCCTTAACTTTCGCTCCACCGATGATAGCAGTGAATGGGCGTTCAGGATTTGATAATGCTTTTCCAAGAACATCAAGCTCTTTTTGCATTAATAAACCAGATACTGCAGGAATATGATGAGCAATTCCTTCTGTTGAAGCGTGCGCACGGTGTGCAGCACCAAATGCATCATTTACAAATACATCTGCAAGCTCTGCATATTGTTTTGATAATTCTACATCATTTTTTTCTTCACCAGCATTGAAACGCACGTTTTCAAGAAGGATTACATCCCCTTCTGATAACTTGCTAATTTGTGCTTTAACAGCTTCACCGTATGATTCGTCAGCTTTTACTACTTCTTTACCTAGTAATTCTGAAAGACGTTTTGCAACAGGAGTTAAACGTAACTCTTCTACTACTTCACCATTAGGACGTCCTAAGTGGCTAGCAAGAATAACAATTGCTCCACTTTCTACTAATGCGTTAATAGTTGGAAGTGCAGCTTGAATTCTTGTTTCGTCTGTGATTTGTTGATCTTTCATTGGTACGTTAAAGTCAACGCGAACGAAAGCTTTTTTCCCTTTTAAATCGATATCACGAATTGTTTTCTTGTTCATTATAGGTACCCTCCACTGCATATTTTTAAAATAGCGGAAACAAAGTTGTTTCCGCTGTTAGATTAAAGGGGGTGCTTATTAACTCGCACATAATTCCATTTGAAAGGGAATTATTTTGTTGCAAGTTGTGCAAAGTGCTTAACAGTTCTAACTAATTGGTTAGTGTAAGACATTTCGTTGTCATACCAAGCAACAGTTTTAACAAGTTGTTGATCACCAACAGTGATAACTTTTGTTTGTGTTGCATCGAATAATGAACCATAGCTAATTCCAATAATATCAGAAGAAACAAGCTCTTCTTCCGTGTAACCGAAAGATTCGTTAGCAGCTTCTTTCATTGCAGCATTGATTTCTTCAACTGTAACTTTTTTATCAAGAACAGTAACAAGCTCTGTTAAAGAACCAGTTTTAACTGGAACACGTTGAGCAGCACCGTCTAATTTACCTTGTAATTCAGGTAATACTAAACCGATTGCTTTTGCAGCACCAGTTGAGTTAGGAATAATGTTTTCAGCAGCTGCACGAGCACGACGGAAGTCACCTTTTGGATGTGGAGCATCTAAAGTGTTCTGGTCGCCAGTGTAAGCGTGAATTGTAGTCATTAAACCAGATACGATACCGTATTTGTTTTGAAGTACTTGTGCCATTGGAGCAAGACAGTTAGTAGTACAAGAAGCACCAGAGATAACTGTTTCAGTTCCATCAAGAACATCATGGTTTACATTGTAAACAACTGTTTTCATTTCGCCAGTAGCTGGAGCAGAGATAACAACATTTTTAGCACCTGCTTGAATGTGAGCTTCTGCTTTTTCTTTAGTTGTGAAGAAACCAGTAGATTCGATAACTGTATCTACACCAAGTTCTCCCCATTTAAGGTCAGCTGGATTTCTTTCAGCAGTTGTAACAACTTTTTGACCGTTTACTAAGAAGTAACCTTCATGTACTTCAATTTCCCCTTGGAAAGTTCCTTGAGATGAATCATATTTTAAAAGATGTGCTAGCATTTTAGTATCAGTTAAATCATTGATTGCAACCACTTCTAATTCTGGGTTTTCCATGATTTTTCTGAATGCTAAACGTCCGATACGTCCAAAACCGTTAATTCCTACTTTTACTGTCATTTTAATTTTCCTCCTCTAATTTTAAGAGTATTAAATATATAAAGGGATTTCCCATTATATCAACTGTTTAGCGGCTCCTTCATCTGTTATTAAAATAGTTGAAGGTGGTGCTTCTTTAAAATAAGCACGAATAGCCTTTGATTTTGATGCTCCGCCAGCTACAGCAATAATACTAGGTACAGAAGATAAGTCTTCCAGTCGCAGTCCAATTGTTTGAACCTTGTGGACAACCTCTCCCTCTTCATTGAAGTAGTACCCAAATGCTTCACCAACAGCTTCTGCATGTTTAATTTTTTCTAGATCACTTTTACTTGTATTTCTGCGATTTGCCATTGTCAGCGCCTCGCCAATCCCATGAACTAGAAGATTTGCTGAACGAATAAGTTTTAATACTTCACTTATTCGAGGATCTGTGGAAATGCTTTTATACATCTCTTCACTGACCTCATCTGGTGCGTATAAAACTCGATGTTTCGATGCAGTATGATCTGCCATCAGCGAACAAATTGTATTTGCCTGATTCTTTACATCTTCTCCTATTCCACCACGAGCAGGAACAAATAATAATTCGCTATCTGAGATTGCAGGTGTTAGCGCCTCAGCAACGGAAGACATAGTAGTCCCACCAGTAACTGCGATGATATTATTTCCTTTAAGAAGAGATTTCATACAATTTGCTGTTGCAAGTCCTAATTCTTTTTTTACCCATGGAGAATGATCACTGTCTCCAGCTACGATAATAACTCGGCTAATGCCCAGTTTGTTTTGCAGTAGCTGCTCCATTTCGTTAATACCCGTTACTTCCCTCATTACACTAGAAAGACTTTCCAACACTTCTTCCCCTATTGAAGTGACTGTCATGCCGATGTTTGAAATATGTATAAGCTGCTGATCTTT
>NZ_DALZDK010000002.1:98476-135976 GCF_031978665.1 Niallia sp.
TTAAAAACTCGACTTCACTTCTCAAGACTCTTTCGGTCAGTCCTAGGCTCACAGCCAGACTTCTTCTTCCGACAGGCTGCATATTCTTAATATACTGCAGAATATAGTACCTTTTTTGCATAACTGTAAGTAAATCAGGTAATAATCTTTTTTGAATCTCAATAAATGAAACCATGCTTGATGCTCTCCTTCACTTACAGTGGTCGTCAGAAGTCCCGCATAGACATTTTGTGTCCCGGATACTACAAAAAAATAACTCCCTGCTACATGAACAATTCTAACACCAGTATAGTATGAATTCAACTGATATGTGTCTATTTTTTGTAAAATTTGACGAAAAAGTGTCGTTCTATCTTTTCTTACTATTTGGAAAAAACGAATTATTATTCCTGTTATTTTTAATTATTTTTTTAGAATAGAAAACTTCTTAAAGAAAAAGAATTATAGGTAAGTAATGAAGGGATTTGGATATATAAATATTTTATATGAAAAGCTTTGTTTAAAGGTATATCCATATGGGAGTATAATAAGGTAGGAATTATATTTCTTCAAATATGATGTTTAAAGGAAATGCAAGGAGTCTTAAAATAAAAAGGTTTTTCTGGGTACAAGACAACAGAAAAACCTTTTTTAACATCTATTAGCGCCCTCGGAGGGAATCGAACCCCCATTTTAAGAACCGGAATCTTACGTGCTATCCGTTGCACCACGAAGGCATGATATTAACTTAAGCATCACTAAAGTTACGCCTTCATATTATAAGCGAAGTTCCTATTTTATGCAATAGATGATGTTTAAAAAAAAGAGCAATGGGTATCATGGAGAGAGGATTGTAGACGAAATGAAAGGATGGAAACAATAAATAACTAAAGTCTGACGCTCATATAAAAAAGATGTCGAATGATATTTTTAGGTATTCAGGCTTTTACGTTTGACCTTAATTGACCATCCGTGTATCATTAGAAATACATACAGTTTTGAGTTTTCTATCTTAACTGAAGAAACAAATACTTATCGTTTTCAAACAGACATTATAAAGGAGGATTTTAAATGAATTTAATTCCTACAGTTATTGAGCAAACAAACAGAGGAGAACGTGCTTACGATATCTATTCTCGTTTATTAAAAGACCGTATTATTATGCTTGGTAGTGCTATTGATGATAATGTAGCTAACTCTATCGTTTCACAGCTTTTATTCTTAGAAACAGAAAATCCTGAAAAAGATGTATCTATTTATATCAATAGCCCAGGCGGAAGTATTACTGCTGGAATGGCGATTTATGATACAATGCAATATATTAAACCAGATGTTCAAACTATTTGTATTGGTATGGCTGCTTCTATGGGTGCATTCTTACTTGCTGCTGGTGCAAAAGGCAAACGTTATGCTCTTCCAAACAGTGAAGTAATGATTCACCAACCACTTGGAGGAGCACAGGGGCAAGCAACAGAAATCGAGATTGCTGCTAAACGTATTTTATTCTTACGTGATAAGTTAAACGGTATCCTATCTGAGCGTACTGGTCAACCAATTGACATAATTGCAAAAGATACAGAACGC
Source organism: Niallia sp. (assembly GCF_031978665.1). Classification (NCBI taxonomy): domain Bacteria; kingdom Bacillati; phylum Bacillota; class Bacilli; order Caryophanales; family Bacillaceae; genus Niallia; species Niallia sp. The sequence continues at coordinate 100,040 of NZ_DALZDK010000002.1, forward strand.
GATAACTTTATGACTGCTGATAGAGCAAAAGAATATGGTTTAGTGGACCATGTTATCAGCCGTAATTCACTTGAAGACAAGAAAAATAAATAAACTTATTAAAAGGGCTGTTCCAAATCAAAAGTTTGGAACAGCCCTTTTTAAGGAGAGTTTTTATTAATCAAAAGATTTACTTTAGCAATTCACGTAAATTCTGAAGCGCTTCCACTTCATCGCTACCATCCACAATAAGTTTGATTGTTGCTCCAGAATTTATCGCTAAGCCCATTATTCCCATAATACTCTTTGCATTTACTCTCCTTCCATCCTTTTCAATAAATACTTCTGATAAGTAATTACTTGCCTCTTGCACAAATAAAGCTGCAGGTCTCGCTTGAAGCCCTGCTTTTAAGTCAACTATGATATCCTGCTCCACCATCGAACATCCTCCCCTTCAACAAAGTAGTAATATATCTATTATACAAGGAAAATGAATTTTTTGCTCTATTCATGGGAAAGAATATTCAATTTTAGAAGAATTTTCTGATAACGCATTTTTAATAAAAACAAAAAAATGGATAATATATACCACTGATTAGATATATTATCCATTTCTGTTATTTTACTGCCTCTCCACGACGAAGAGCATCAGCAATTTCATCAATTTTTCTTAAACGATGATTGATGCCAGATTTACTTATATTACCTGGAGATACCATTTCCCCTAATTCTTTTAAGGTTACATCTTGATATGCTACTCGTAGCTCCGCAATTTCTCTAAGCTTATCAGGAAGGATTTGCAATCCAACTGTTTTATCAATATAACGAATATTCTCAACTTGTCTTAATGCAGCTCCAATTGTTTTATTTAAATTGGCTGTTTCACAATTGACCAATCGATTTACTGAATTCCTCATATCTCTAACAATGCGAATGTCTTCAAAGCGAAGAAGCGCCCCATGTGCACCAATAATATTAAGAAATTCGGTTATTTTTTCTGCTTCCTTTAAATAAGCAATAAATCCTTTTTTTCTTTCTAATGTCTTACTCTTAAGCCCAAAAGTATTCATTAAATCACTAAGCGCATTTATATGTTCTTTATACAATGAAGCAATTTCTAGATGGTAAGAAGATGTTTCTGGATTATTTACAGATCCGCCTGCTAAAAAGGCACCTCTTAAATAGGAACGTTTACAGCATTTCTTCTTAATTAGCTCTGGTGCGATTTCATGGGTAAACACAAAACCTTCTTTAAGAATACTTAATTCCTCCAGTACTTCTTTTCCATGATTGGAAATCCTCACAATATAAACATTGTTCTTTTTTAAGCGCATTTTTTTACGAACTAGCAATTCAACCGGTATATCAAAATACCTTTTTATCAAGGTATAAATCCTTCTAGCTATAGCCGCATTCTCTGTCTGTATATTTACAACTAGCCTCTGGTTGGAAAAGGAAAGTGTCCCATTCATTTGAATCAGTGCTGATAATTCCGCTTTACCACAGCAATTCTTGGCTTCAATTGTTGTCAATTCTTTTTTTGTTTCTGACGCAAAAGACATGTCCTTCCCCCCTTATTAGAAAAAAGCAGTGCTTTCAAGAATCTCTACTAAAATTTTTTCACTTAAGCTCTATCCCCATCAATAAATGAGGATATTCACATAATCTCATATTATAAGCGATTTATAATTTCAGCCTCTCCTTTATCCAAGTAGAGAATAGAGAATTTTCGCCACTTCTACAGTATTATGGCGAATAACACCTTGATCAAGCTTGATGATGTCCCCTGCAATCACATCCAGATTCATCCGCTCAAGCCGATTTATATCAAAAACCACAGGCTTTGCTTTTTCTTCATCATATCTTTGTTGTACATTCGCAGGTATATTGGTTTTGTTCACGATAATTATGTCGATAAACGGTTTTTCAACATGTTCATATAACGCCTTCACATGATCACTTGCCGTATAATCCAACGTTTCTCCTGCTTGTGTCATAATATTGCATATATAAACTTTTTTTGCCTTTGCATCTTGAACTGCCTCTTTAATTTCTGGGACAACTAAATTTGGCAAGATACTCGTATATAAGCTTCCAGGCCCCATCACAATAAGATCTGCTTGCTGGATAGCATGTATGGTTTCAGGAAGTGGCGCAGAATCCTCCGGGGTTAGAAATACTTTTTTTATCTTTTTCCCGGCCTTCGGAATACTAGATTCTCCCGCCACAACGGATCCATCTTCCATTATTGCATTTAAAATAACACTATGACTAGTTGCAGGTAATACTTTACCACGAACATTAAGTACTTTGCTCATTTCTTGAATCGCATAGGTAAAATTACCAGTAATAGACGTCATTGCAGCTAATATTAAATTGCCTAATGAATGTCCATCTAAATCTTTACTATTTGTGAATCGATGCTGAAACATTTCCTCTACTAACGGCTCCACATCTGATAATGCCGCTAATACATTGCGAATATCTCCAGGTGCGGGGATATCAAGATCTTCTCTTAGTCTTCCAGAGCTTCCTCCATCATCGGCTACCGTTACGATTGCCGTTATATCTACTGGATATTTTTTCAATCCACGTAAAAGCACAGAAAGGCCTGTTCCCCCCCCGATGATTACAATCCTTGGCTGTTCCTTTTCACTCATGCCTGTTGGTCCTTTCTCCTCTCCATATCACGGTGAGCAATAGCAATGTTATATTCCTTTTCAAAATGATGGCCGATATATTCTGCTAATGCAACAGAGCGGTGCTGCCCCCCAGTACAGCCAATCGCTATAACAAGCTGCGATTTTCCTTCTCTCTTATATTGGGGTAGCATAAACGTTAACAAATCAATTATTTTCTCCAAAAATTGACCTGTCTCTGTCCATTTCAACACATAACTGGATACCTCTACATCTAATCCAGTTTTCGGTCTCATATGCTCCACGTAATGAGGGTTTGGTAAAAAACGCACATCAAATACTAAATCTGCATCTATAGGAAGTCCATACTTAAATCCAAAGCTCATCACATTTACAGTAAAGATAGTTTGCTTATTAACGGAGAACTCTTTTAAAATCTTTTCACGAAGTTCTCTTGGAGAGCTTTGCGATGTATTATAAATGATTTGTGCTCTCCCTTTTAGCTCTTCTAGCATTTCTCTTTCTAATTTGATTCCTTCTAAAGGAAGTCCAGACGGTGCAAGGGGATGAACTCTTCTAGTCTCCTTATACCTTCTAACTAAGGCGCTGTCATCAGCATCTAGAAAAACAATCTTCGGCACAACCCAGGAATTTGCTAAATCGTCTAGCGCAGTGAATAAATCATCAAAAAATTCTCTGCCCCGCAAATCCATCCCAAGAGCAACCTTATTCATCTTATTCTCCGACTCTTTCATAAGTTCAAGAAACTTAGGTAAAAGAGTCGGAGGTAGATTATCTACACAAAAAAATCCTAAGTCTTCAAAGCTTTGGATAACAACTGTTTTTCCTGCTCCTGACATGCCTGTGATGATTACGATTTGTGGCTCACTTACACTCATTTTTATTCCCCCCTATAAATCTTTAGCTTGGATCTAATCGGTAACTAATTAATTCAAAATCTGGTGTATAAGTAAATGTTCCATAGATAATCCCATTACCATGGATCATGTAATCTAATATATGATAATCGCCTTCAGCCATTGGCAAGTTTTTCACATCATCTAAATCGTGCCAGACAATTTTTCCTTCAGCAGATTCATCTACATTGACACCATCTGCATTTGTAGAGAAAAAGGTGAACATCATCCACTCCGATACAATTTTATCTCCGTCCTTAATAATAAAGGTGAAAATTCCTTTAATATTAGGATTTCTTAAATAAATACCTGTTTCTTCTCTGTATTCTCGAATACAAGAATCTCGCACAGACTCCCCAGGCTCCATTTTTCCACCTGGCGCTACCCACCAACCGCGTCTTGGCTTCTGTAATAACAAAACCTTATTATCTTTAAGTAACAAACAATTCGTCACACGTTGCAAATTATTCACCCCGATTTTCTCTGTATGTAGGCACTTCTTTTATCCATTCTTTTTATTATACTATTATTGTCATGCCCCCACAATAAATTGCCTTTTCCAATTAGGAAGGATTCTTAATACATTACGGTGAATGAGTAAATAATCTTTAGAAAAGGATGTATATTTTTCTTGTATGTCAATTTTGCAAAAAAAGTTTGAAGTTAAGAAAAATGGAAGCACTCTTACAACGCGGAAATAAATATTTGATCATCAAAAGGATGTCTCTATTCATATACGTGGCTAAAAAGGTGAAAAGGAACTAACCTACTACCTTGATTTTCTACCAGATAAAGAATGCTTTATTATTCATAATCTTCGTTTATACAATGGAAAATCTTATTTTCATATAGACTATCTCCTGCTGACTCGTTTCTTTATTGTCATTATTGATTGTAAAAACTATTTAGACATATTAATGATTGATACAACCTTAAATCAGTTTACCCAAATTAGAAATAATCAAGAAGAAGGATACTTGGAACCAATCGTTATTATTTCCAAACCTCCACTATCATAAAAGGAAATCCCTCGATAAAAAATCATGTTCTTCATGTCACAGTTTTCTTGAAAAATGGGATCAGTTACAAAGAAAATTAAAAGTAAATGTTATAGATAAAAAGAACCTCCATAAAATCTCCATATTTCTTCGCAAGCATCATACTCCAGATAATACAAACGTAATGGAAAAATACGGAATAAGCCAAAAAGATATTATTTCAGGTGTTCAATGCCCCTACTGTAAAGAATTTGCGATGATACGAAAAATACGCAACTGGTTTTGCCCATCCTGTTCCACATTTGATAAACAAGCCCATATAAAAGCAGTGGAGGATTATTTCCTCTTAATCAAACCTTCTATTACCAGTAAAGAATTTCGTGAATTTGTCCATATTTCTTCCAAAGATATCGCTAATCGGCTTCTTGTTTCGATGAAATTACCTTATAAAGGTGAAAATCGAGGGAGAATTTATTACCCTTCAAAAGATTTTTTTGAATGAAATAGGAGTATTTGTGTCATTTAATGCGATATTCGCAAAAATTACTGAGTAATTCGTGAAAAAAGCGAAGTATTCGCGAAAACTTCGAAGTTATTCGCGAAAGTTACCATTTATCAGCCAAACCCAAAATCTGCCAAAAAAAAAGGCATAGGCTATATATGCCTATGCTAAAAATATATATCTTAAAAGGGGGTCAATTTCTACTTATATGATACCCCAAATATGTTTCACTACTGTTACATTCCAATTAAAACGGAATGACACTTTTAAGACGATTATGCTTGTTGTTTTAATGTTTCCTCTAACTCTTCCACATAGTTCTGAGCACTTTGAGCAGCGATACTTCCATCTCCTGTTGCAGTAACAATTTGACGAAGTGTTTTTTCGCGAATATCTCCAGCGGCAAAAATTCCTGGTACATTCGTTTCCATTTGATCGTTCGTTACAATATAGCCATTTTCGTTGGTAATTCCCAAGCCTTCAAACGGCTTGGATAATGGAACCATGCCAATATAGATAAACACACCGTCTGCCTCTAACTCTTGTTCTGATTGGTCCACAGTAGAAACTAGTGTTACACTGCCCACTTTTCCATCCTTTTCATTGATTGCTTTTATCGTATGGTTCCAAATAAAGTCCACTTTATCGTTATCAAATGCTCTTTTTTGAAGAATTTTCTGTGCTCTTAATTCGTCACGTCGGTGTACAATTGTTACTTGTGAAGCGAAACGAGTTAAATATACACCTTCTTCAACAGCTGAATCTCCGCCACCGATTACGAATAGACGCTTATTCTTAAAGAACGCACCATCACATACAGCACAATAAGATACTCCACGACCGCCTAATTCTTTTTCACCAGGCACTCCAACCTTTTTGTATTCTGCGCCTGTAGAAATAATAATGGATCTAGCTTTAAATTCTTTTGATCCCGCTTTAACTGTTTTATATTCTTTTCCATCCACTATTTCTTTAATATCACCATAAGCGTATTCAGCACCGAATTTTTTCGCATGATTAAACATCTTATTGGATAAATCTGGTCCTAAGATACTTTCAAATCCAGGGAAATTTTCCACTTCTTCTGTATTCGCCATCTGTCCACCCGGTATTCCTCTTTCAATCATTAACGTAGAAAGATTGGCACGAGATGTATAAACAGCAGCTGTCATTCCAGCTGGACCTGCCCCAATAATAATAACATCATAAATTTTTTCTTCTGTCATTTTCAAAAAACTCCTTTTCCCATTAACTAACGCATTTTATTATACTAAATTCACGCTTAGATTAAAGAATCCACGCTTAAATAATTTCCTTTTCTTATTATAAGTATGATTATCTATTACTATCCTATAAAACCAATACCCTATCCGTCCAAAAATCTGCTCAAGCTTGAAAAATTTTCAAAAGACAATCTCGTTATTATGTAATTTCTCACCTAATTTTCTTAATAACAGCTATAACAAACCCTTTAGTTTCTTCACCTCGTTTTCTAAAATTAATCTCCGTTCTTTTATTTCCTTTTCTTCTTGCAAAAGCTTGTCTAATTGACTTGTTAAGACCTGATACACTTGACCAATTAGTTGTTTATCGCCACAATCTAAAGCCTGCTTTAAAGAAAAAATTAACTGTATATCTTTTAAGGAAAAACCATATTCCTTTAACTCTTTAACCACTTGAAAGTCGAGGATTTCTTTATCACTATATTCTTTTTTATTATTTCGCCAATTAGGTTTTAATAAATTTAATTCTTCATAGTACCGAACAGTATCTTTTGTCGTATTTAGTAATGTCACAAACTCCCCAATTTTCATTTCTAACTCTCCTTTTCTAAAGATACCTATTGACATGGGGTTAACCCCCTTATTTTTAATGCATTTAACAGGATCAATCCCCTAAAATTTTTCTATTACGGAGGAGATAAATTGCAAATGGTTTCTACCTATATGGAAACATCAATGTCATTCACTATACTATCAGATTAATTATAGCTCTTTTTATCGTCTATTTAATTATTTAATCGTTTTATTTTAAATGCATTATTCCTTCATATCGCATCTCTTTTCAAAAGTAACAACCATAGAAAAAGAAGCAGTCTAAATTCTAAACGAATCAAACTGCTTCTACGTATTATTTATTTTTTTCAAAAGATGCATAATGCATCCTAAAATGATGGAAACTAACTATAAATAGGCTGCATATAATTTTTCAGCGACTTTATATATTTCTGTAAGGTTGATGTAGAAAGTCCATACTGATCAGCAATTTCTTGTTGTGTTTTCTTCGTTACACGAGTCTGATTCCACAGATAATCGATAGCTGCTGCGCTAGCAATACAATTTTTATATAAAACTCCAGCCATTTGCATTTCCAAAATAGCTGAAAACCATAATAAATATAAACTAGTCTCTTCGGTTCCAATTGGGTGATAGTTTGTATAGATTTGTTCTGCTGTATGATGTGCAACATATAAGAACGGATCCTCTATCTCGGTACCTAACTTAACAAAAGCTAAATAATCCTTCTCTATTTTCGTAAAAACATTCTTTTGCTGAATAGCAGAAGAGGAAAGGATTTTTTCCTTATGACTAGATACAGACGTTAAGAAAGTTGCAAACAATCGTTCCTCTACATGATTGCTTTCAAATCTTTTTAGAATAGAACTAAGATGTTCCTCAAATCCACTTACCTTATGCTCCAAGTTGTTCCATGGCTCTTGCCCTTCTTTTTCTGGATGCTCATCCATTACCTTTTTCCAAGCTTTTTTCGCGGTTTGCTTATTTCCCGTATAATAAGCTGCATAAGATAACCAATAATAAAAAGAACCGTCCCCTTGGAAGCCTTGTTTATAGATTTTTTTCAACCAGAAATAAGCAGTATCATATTCGCCTATAAGTGCAAAAGTAGTGCCTAGTTTGAATTGATGATCAACGGAAATAGGGTTGATTTTCTTTAGAACAGCTGCCAATTCCCTAACGTGAGAGTCGTCATTTTGATAATAAGCAAATACAAGCTTATTACATAGAGCATGTAAGTTTCCGATATTCTGGGTTAATACATGCTCTAAAATTTCACTAGCCTTTGCCGATTGGCCAAGGTAAAAATGAGCTAAAGCTAAATTATTATAAGCAGACCAATACTCCGGATAGTCTTGAATAACTTTCGTCAGCACTTCCACAGCTTTAGAAAAGTTACCAGACTCTAGCAATGCTCTTGCCTGTTCTTGTCTTGTAATTAAATCTTCTTCCTCATAGGCTTCCTCTTCCTCTAGCTCATCCGATTCCAAAGATAGAACCTCCATTAGGTCCTCCGTATCCTCTACAAACTCCCCATCTTTATCCAGACTTAAATATAGTTTAGCATGATAATATGCATCTTTAAAAAATCCTAAATGGGCGTAATTATTCGCTAGGAAATAATAACACTCAACCATCTCTTCATCTAATTCTTCAATTATAACATGGAGAAGTTCATTTGATTTTTGATATTCTCCAACATCTGCATAAACAACTGCAAGCTGACATGCAATCATTGGTTCTCCTGGTTCCAATGCCAATGCTCTTTGCAAATATTTCAGGGATTTATAATAATCTCTTTGATGATATGCTTTAATTCCTTTATTAAAATAAAATTCGCCTGTAGGATTAAATGTAATAAGTTTACCCACCGGTTGTACTCTACTTGAGTTTTTATTCATAAATCCTCCAATATATATGTTCCCTTATAAAACAAGAGGTAAATAGCAAGCTAAAATAAATAGTTCCTGTTAACTAAACAATTATACCATACTAAATACAATTCGGAGAAGAGTCAATCCTTTTTCGAAAAAAAGTGTTCGATTTAGAGCTAAAAACTTATCGGTAGGAAAGGAAGGAGTATTAACATATGAACCGATGAAAGGATATTTTTCAAGAACGCAAAGCAGCCTGAAACACGTAAACTTCGGTTAAGATTATGAAAAACACAATAAGAGGAGAAGTCTCATTCTTCTCAGCGAATGAGCCTTCTCCTATTCTCTTACTTTCCTTGCTTTTCTTCATGACGATCTTTCAATACCTGCAAAATCTCTGAGAATGGAAGCTTTTGTTCACGTAATAAAACAAATAAGTGGTAAAGAAGATCGGATGCTTCCCACTTCAGCTCTTCTGCATCTCGATTTTTCGCAGCAATAATAACTTCTGCAGCCTCTTCTCCGACTTTCTTTAATATCTTATCCACCCCTTTTTCGAATAAATAGGTTGTATATGTACCTTCTGGGCGATCGATATCTCTTTCTTCAATAATATTCTCTAAATTAGCTAGAATCTGATAATCTGCGGAAGTCGTTTCAACCGCTTCCTTATTTTGATAGATGCTTTCTACAAAACAGCTTGTTGTTCCATTATGGCAAGCTGGGCCATTTGGATTAATGAATACTACTAATGCATCTTGATCACAGTCATATTTAATCTCGACAATTTGCTGTGTATTCCCGCTTGTAGCTCCTTTATGCCAAAGCTCTTGTCTAGAACGGCTATAAAACCAAGTCTCTCCTGTTTGCAAGGATTTTTCTAAGGATTCCTTATTCATATATGCAAGTGTTAATACTTCTTTCGTCGTAGCATTCTGTACAATAGCAGGGATTAATCCTTTTTCATCAAACTTCAATTCCTCGACATTCATCTAACAAGCACTCCCTTTTCCTTCAAATATTCCTTTACTTCGTGAACAGACGTTTCTTTATAGTGAAAAATAGAGGCAGCCAGCGCAGCATCTGCTTTCCCTTCTTTAAAAGCCTCTTCAAAATGCTCAGCATTTCCAGCTCCTCCTGAAGCAATTACTGGAACAGAAACCGCCTCGCTCACTGCTTTTGTTAATGCTAGGTTAAAGCCATTTTTCTCTCCATCCGAATCCATGCTAGTTAATAGGATTTCACCGGCTCCAAGTTCTACAACTTCTTTCGCCCACGTAATAACCTCTTTATCTACTGGATTTCTTCCGCCATGTGTGTAAACACGCCACGATCCAAGTTCTGAATCATACTTCGCATCAATCGCAACAACAATACACTGAGAACCGAAAAAATTAGCCCCTTCTTCAATTAAAAAAGGATTAAGTACTGCTGCTGTATTTAAAGATACCTTATCCGCCCCTGCACGAAGGATTTTTTTCATATCCTCTAATGAATGAATCCCCCCACCAACAGTAAAAGGAATAGCAAGCTGGGATGCAACTTCCTTGACGACCTCTACCATCGTTTTTCGTCCTTCATGAGAAGCAGAAATATCGAGAAATACAAGTTCATCTGCTCCTTGTTCATCATAAAAGCGCGCTAACTCCACCGGATCTCCAGCATCTCTTAATTGAACAAATTGGATTCCTTTAACAACGCGTCCGTCTTTTACATCCAAACATGGAATAATCCGCTTGGTTAACATATTAAAACCCCTCTCACAATGAGCTTGTTCCAAAAGTTTCTTCGACTTTGTCAGTTCATTTGCTCTAAAGCTTCTTTTAATGTAAATCTTCTTTCATATAATGCTTTACCAATGATTGCACCACCGACACCTTTAGCGTGAATTTCCTTAAGTCGGTTAAGATCCCCGATACTGCTTACCCCACCGGATGCAATTACTTCTTTTTTGGTTATCATAGCCATTTCTTCGATTGCGTCCACATTTGGACCACTTAGCATGCCATCTGTTGCAATATCCGTAAAAATAAAGGTTTCAGCTCCTGCATCTGCAAAGCGTTTCCCAAGCTCGACAGCTTTCACCTCAGAAGTAGACAGCCATCCATGTGTTGCAACAAACCCTTTTTTCGCATCAATACCAATGGCGATTCCCTTTCCATATTTGCGAATCATCTCCATCGCAAAGTCTGGATTGGAAACAGCGATGCTACCGATTATTACTCTTGTTACACCATTTTCTAAATAATGGACAATATCTCCTTCTTGCCTAATTCCTCCCCCAATTTGTACTTGAGCACCTAATTTTTTGGCTGCATCAATAACAAATTGGTCATTTACTCTCTTGCCATCCTTCGCACCATCTAAATCAACCATATGTATCCATTTAGCACCTTGATCCACAAAGCTTTTTGCCATATCAAACGGGGAATCTCCATAGATTGTTTCTTTTTTATAGTCCCCTTGAAGCAAACGGACACACTTTCCGCCCCGCATATCAATGGCAGGATATAAAGTAAAAGTCATGTAAGTTCATCCTTCCTGTATTAAATTAGCAAAGTTGCTTAATAGATGCATACCCAATTTACTACTCTTCTCCGGATGAAACTGCATGCCATATACATTGTTTCTTCCTACCACTGCCGGAACCTCTTTATCATAGGAACAGCTCGCAATGATTACTTCCTCTTTGGTATCTGCATAATAGGAGTGCACAAAATAAACAAAATCATCGTCCATATTGGGAGTTATCGATGAGTCTTTCTTAAATTGAAGCTTATTCCAGCCCATATGAGGAACCTTATAAGCTGACCCCTCTTCTGTAATACCAGGAAAACGGACTACTTTGCCAGGCAATAACTTCAATCCCTCACTATAGCCATGCTCCTCACTTGACTCAAACAATAGCTGCATTCCAAGACATATTCCTAATAAAGGCTTGCCACTGTCGACAAATGCCTCAATCATCTCAGATAAGCCTGTTTCCTTTAATTTTGCCATCGCATCTTTAAATGCACCTACTCCTGGAAGAATTAACGCATCTGCTTGTAACAACGCTTCTTTGTCCTCTGAAATAAAATAAGGAGCATTTAATCGTTCCAACGCTTTACTAACACTGAACAGATTCCATAATCAATAATCCCGATCATTTACAGCATCCCTTTCGTGGAAGGAATTCCCTTTATTCTAGGGTCAATCGTTGTAGCCTCATCTAAAGCACGTGCCATTGCTTTAAAAATTGCTTCTATCATATGATGAGTATTTTGCCCATAGTGTAAAATAACGTGAAGATTCATCCTAGCTTCTAATGCAAATTTCCAAAGGAATTCGTGCACAAGCTCTGTATCAAAGGTTCCTACCTTATCGCTTGGAAATTCAGCACGAAATTCTAAATGTGGTCTATTACTTAAGTCAATAACAACTTGTGCTAATGTATCATCCATTGGCACAAAGCTATTTCCATATCGTTTAATACCCCTTTTATCTCCGAGAGCATCTTTTAGCGCCATTCCAAGGCATATTCCAATGTCTTCTGTTGTATGGTGATCATCTACTTCTATATCGCCATTTGCTTGTACCGTTAAATTGAATTGTCCGTGTTTTGTAAATAAATCTAGCATATGATTCATAAATGGTACGCCAGTATCGATTTCAGAAACTCCTTCTCCGTCTACATTTAAAGATAGCTGAATGCTTGTTTCTCCTGTTTTTCTATTGATTGCAGCAGTTCTTCCCATTTTTTCTTCCTCCTTTTATGTAGGTTCATTAAAAATCATTAAGATTCTATACTTTATTTTTAAATTGTAGTTTCAGCTTTTAAATAATTGCCTTTGATTTCCACTCTGATCCAATCACTCAGCGACCATAATTCAACACTTATAGGGACGATACTTTTCCTTTACAAATCTCGTGCTTCTATCGCTCTTGCGTGTGCTTCTAATCCTTCTAATCGGGCAAATTTAGCTATTTTTTGGGCATTTTCTTGAAATGCTGCTTTGCTGTATTGGATGACACTGGATTTTTTTTGAAAATCATCTACATTTAATGGATTAGAGAATCTTGCGGTACCATTTGTTGGCAATACATGGTTAGTTCCAGCAAAGTAATCTCCGACTGGTTCTGAACTATATCGTCCTATAAAAATAGACCCTGCATGGCGAATATTTTCCAGAATATCATATGGATTTTCTGTTATTATTTCTAAATGTTCCGGGGCAATTGTATTAATTACTGTTGCAGCTTCTTCGAGTGTTTCAACTACAACAATTAATCCATATTGATCAATTGATTTTTTTGCTATCTCTTTTCGTGGTAAATCACTTAACTGCATCTCTACTTCGTTCGAAACCTCTTCTGCTAATGTTCGAGAGGTAGTTACGAGAACAGAGGATGCTCTTTCATCATGCTCAGCCTGTGATAATAAATCTGCTGCTATTTCTTTTGCGATCGCCGTTTCATCCGCTATAATCGCAATCTCACTTGGACCGGCAATCATATCAATCGCAACATCTCCAAATACTTCTCTTTTGGCAAGGGCAACAAAGATATTTCCAGGGCCAACAATCTTATCGACATTCTCAATCGATTCTGTTCCGTATGCTAAGGCAGCAATCGCCTGCGCTCCACCAACTTTATAAATTTCTTTTACTCCAGCAATATCTGCTGCTACTAATACTGCATGAGGTAGCGTTCCGTTTTCGCTTGGTGGCGATACCATAACAATTCGATTGACTCCTGCAACGAGTGCTGGAATAACATTCATTAATACCGATGAAGGATAGGCTGCTGTTCCACCTGGCACGTAAACTCCAACTGAATCTAAAGGCAGAATTCTTTGACCAAGAATTGATCCGTTTGCTTGTGTAAAATCCCATGAAGTTTTCAGCTGCTTTTGATGGTATTCTTTAATGTTTGCAGCTGCCTCTTTGATAATGGAAATCATGTCTTTTTCTACATAATCATAGGCAGTCGCTATCTCTTCTTCCCTTACAAGAAGACTTGATAGATTTGCTCCATCCCATTTTTTCGTATATTCGATAAGTGCTTGATCACCATTTCTTTTTACATTATCCATTATGTCAATAACTGCTTTTCGTTGTTCTTCTGTTCCAGCATCAACAGAACGTTTTAAGCTAATATTGTCTATCTCTGTCACAATCCTCATCTAGAAAACCCCTTTCTAGTTATTTCAATAGTAGTTTCGCCTTTACTACTTGTTGAAGTCTGTCTACTAATTCACTGATTCGTCCATCCTTTAATCGATAGCTTGCAGGATTTACGATTAATCTTGAAGTAATATCTACTATTCTTTCATATTCGACGAGTCCATTTTCAACAAGTGTTTTTCCTGTTGATACAATATCTACAATCCGATCCGTCAATCCAATAATAGGTGCAAGCTCAATCGAACCATTCAGCTTAATTATTTCAACTTGAGACCCTTGTTCACGAAAATACGCCGCTGCAACATTAGGATATTTTGTTGCAACCCTTGGTGCTATTTCATTAAGCTCTGTATTCGGAAGACCAGCTACTGCCAAATAACAAGCACTAATATGTAAGTCTAGCAATTCATAAACATCTCTTTCTTCTTCCAGCATGACATCTTTTCCAGCGATTCCCAAATCTGCTACACCATGCTCCACATAGGTTGGCACATCCATTGGTTTTGCCAAAATAAAGCGAAAATTCTCTTCTTCTACATCGATGATTAATTTCCTAGAGTCATCAAATTCAGCTGGTAAACGAAAGCCCGCATCTCTTAATAAATCAGCTGCCTCTTCGAAAATTCTTCCCTTTGGCATGGCGATAGTTAGCATATCGTTCATTTGACAACCTCCATTCCTTTTTTCCCAACTAATAGCGTAATTTCACTGTATTGCTTCGTACAAGCATCCACATCTTTCACTCCATTAATATCTTGCGTGATTACATGGATTCCTGCTCGTCTTTTCTCCTGAGCTAATTGGAATGCTTCTTTTCTACGCTCATTACTAAATAAAATGCACTGAATAGTTGCTGTTTTTTCCACATTCCCCAGCGCCTCTAATAATCGATCAACACGAATGGCAAAACCAGTTGCACCAGTTCTTTTTCCGAATTTCTCTAATAATAAGTCATAGCGACCACCGCTTCCAATTGGAAAACCTACACCCTCTGCGTATACCTCATATACAATCCCGGTATAGTAACTCATATGACTAACAAGGGATAAATCAAATGTCACTCTATCTGCCACATCATAATCAACGAGAATATCCCAAAGCTGCTTTAAGTCATCAATTGCTTTCGCACCTTGATCCCCTTCGATCAATTGATAAGCAAGCCCAATTACTTCTTCTCTGCCTCTAAGTTTTAAGAAATCATTTAAGCGTTGTTTATCAATACTTGATAATGCTAGCTGTTCCACATGTTGGCGATACCCCACATAATTTTTCTCATATAAATATTTCGTTAAACTATCTGCTCGTTCTTTCGTTCCAAGGATTTGTTGGAAAAAAGCCTGCACGAAACCAATATGGCCAACCGATACTTGATAATCCTTCACTCCTGCTTGTTGAAGAGTGGAAACGAGTAAAGAAATACCTTCTCCATCGGCACTAATGGTTTTATCACCGATATATTCAACGCCTATTTGCTCAAATTCCGCCGGTCTCCCACCTTCTCGTTGCTGTGCACGAAAAACAGATGCATTATAGGCAAGTCGCAATGGTAAGTCCTCTGTTAAAAGCTTTGATGCTGCTACCCTCGCTATTGGAGCTGTCATATCTGGACGAAGAACAAGTGTATGTCCTTGCTGATCTAATAATTTAAAAAGCTGTTGATCTAAAATAGCAGACGCTGTACCGACTGTTTCATAATATTCTAATGTTGGGGTTTCAATAAATTGGTATCCCCATTTCTTTATCTCTGCGTCCATTTTTTGTTTTACCTTATATTTTCTTTCATATATGGCTGGCAATGTATCTCTCATGCCTAATGGCTTTTCAAACATAAATAAGCTGCTCATCATTACACCTCATTTTTTAAAATTCCAAATCCTTTAGTTCGCTAATATACTACCAAATTAAAGAGTTGTTTTTAGTGTACTCTTCGTCTTATCTTAGGTCAAGGGAAAAGTTTCATTTAAAAGAAAATTCGCTTAATCATATTATTTTTTAATAAATCAGACATTTAAAAAAAGACCTATCTATTGCTACTCCAAAGATATAAATCTTGGAATAACGAACAGATAGGCTAGCCTCTATTTATTCATCTAATACATAAGAAGGTTCATTTTTTCTGCGCTCTTCCATTTGTTCCGCTGTATAGATCACTTGCATTGGGTTTCCGCCAACAAAGCTTCCTGCAGGGACATCCTTATGTACGAGGGTGCCCGCAGATACAATAGCATGATCCCCAATTTTCACACCAGGGAGAATCGTTGAATTAGCACCAATCATTACTTCATCTCCAATTTCAATCTCTCCCAGCCTGTATTCCTCTATTAAATATTCATGGGCAAGAATGGTTGTATTGTATCCTATCACACTATTCTTTCCAACTTTAATTTTTTCAGGAAACATAATATCAAGCATTACCATTAAAGCAAAGGAAGTGTGATCTCCTACCTTCATTTTCAAAAGCTTACGGTACATCCAGTTCTTCACTTTCAAAAATGGCATATATCTCGCTGTTTGGATAACGATAAAATTCTTAATTACCTTAAGAAAAGGAACCGTTTTATATACATGCCATAAAGAATTGGGACCGCTAACTGGATATCTTGTCGTTTTTCTCATGTTGATTGGATTTCAGGAATAGAAAGTATATCTTTCATATTCTCAAAAATATAATTAGGATTATATACTTGCAAGAATTCCTTGCCCTTTAGTGTCCATGCCACTCCCGCTGTTAAGGTACCAGCATTTTTGCCTGACAAAATATCATGTTTATTATCACCAACCATAATCGCTTCTGCTGGGGATGCCTTTAGTTTTTCAAGCGCAAGCAGAACCGGCTCTGGATCTGGCTTTGCCTTTGTAACATGATCCAATGCAACCACTACATCAAAAAACTCATCTAATTTTGTTAATTTCAAGCCCATTTCTACCACATCAGAAAGCTTTGTTGATACAATCGCAAGTTTAAAGCCTCTTTCCTTTAGTTCTTTAATTGCATCATACACACCATCAAATATGGTAACAATATGGTCATGATTCTCAATATTATAGGCACGATACATTGTCATCATTTCCTGAGCCCGCAATTTATCGATGGATTCAAATGTTTCTAATAATGGCGGTCCCATGAAAGGAATTACATCTTCCCTGCCATATTTTCCTGGGTAATAATGATTTAGTGTATGTAAGTAAGACGAAATAATTAATTCATTTGTATTAATAAGTGTTCCATCTAAATCAAATAATGCCGTATTAATTTTTCCAGTCAACCTAAAACATTCCTTTCTATCATTAACCATTTGTATCTAAATAGCGTTCCTTTGCAAAGCCGCCTTTTCTTCTATAAGCGATTGCGACAACTGAAAATACAATCAAGGCTAAGGAAATTAATTGAGCCATTCGCAAATCACCAATCATTAAACTGTCTGTTCTCATACCTTCTATGAAAAATCTCCCAATCGAATACCAAATGACATAAGATAAGAATATTTCTCCTCTCCGTAAGTTCACTTTCCGTAAAGCTAGTAAAATCACGAATCCAATAATATTCCATAATGATTCATATAAAAAAGTTGGATGATAGTAAGTTCCGTTAATATACATCTGATCAATAATAAAGGTTGGCAAATGCAGACCTTCTAAAAAGGACCGTGTTACTTCCCCACCATGTGCCTCTTGGTTCATAAAGTTGCCCCAACGGCCGATTGCTTGTCCAAGAATAATACTAGGTGCTGCAATATCGGCCATTTTCCAGAAGGAAATCCCCTTTTTCTTTGTAAAAATATAGGTAGTGACAATAGCCCCAATTAATGCACCATGGATGGCAATGCCTCCATTCCAAATTTTTGGAATGTCTCCTATATGATCCTTATAATAGCTCCACTCAAACAGGACATAATAAATTCTCGCACATATAATCGAGATTGGAATTGCCCATAACATTAAATCTGGAAAGTCATCCTTTCCAAGTCCTCTTCTATTCCCTTCTCGCATCGCAAGAATAAGAGCTAGAATCAACCCAGATCCGATAATAAGTCCATACCACCTTACATCAATTGGTCCTAATGAAAAAGCAATTGGATCGATTGGTCGTATATCTTCCATCTGATTTCCTCCTATTTCCCAAGGGTTTCTTTTAAAAAGCTCGTTAAATAAATGGTTCTATATTACCTTTTCCCCTTTTTTCTTTAGATCTCTTTAAATTTTATCCGATATAACATTATTCAATTTATTCGTAAATTGTTCTGCTGCATTTACACCCATTCGTTTTAAACGGAAATTCATTGCAGCTACTTCAATAATTACCGCTAAGTTTCGACCTGGACGTACTGGAATCGTAAGCTTCGTTACTTCTGTATCAATTATTTTCATTTTTTCTTCATCTAACCCTAAACGGTCATATTGCTTGTTCTGCTCCCATAATTCCAAAGACATAACCATAGAAATTTTCTTATGAGTACGAACAGCCCCCGCTCCAAATAAAGTCATGACATTAATAATTCCTAATCCGCGAATTTCCAATAGATGCTCAATTAACTCTGGTGAACTTCCGACAATTAGATTCTCATCTTCTTGACGAATTTCCACACAGTCATCAGCAACTAGACGGTGACCACGCTTAACGAGCTCAAGAGCTGTTTCACTTTTACCTACGCCACTCTTTCCGGTAATTAAAACTCCTACACCATAAATATCGACAAGAACACCATGAACAGCTGTTGTAGGCGCAAGTTTTCTTTCCAAGAAATTTGTCAGTCTACTGGAAAAAAGTGATGTTTTATGCCTAGATCGCAATACTGGTACTGCTAGTTCTTCTGATGCCTCAATTAATTGCGGAGGCACTTCCATATTACGAGTTA
The DNA here is from genome assembly GCF_031978665.1 of Niallia sp. Classification (NCBI taxonomy): domain Bacteria; kingdom Bacillati; phylum Bacillota; class Bacilli; order Caryophanales; family Bacillaceae; genus Niallia; species Niallia sp. The sequence goes on from NZ_DALZDK010000002.1 coordinate 118,766, forward strand.
TAATAATCCCTGGAGTTGTATCACTGCATAATTTTGATAATCGATTTGCTCGATCCTCATCACTTAAACGTTCTGCAAAGGATAGTTCAGTCTTCCCTAATAACTGTACACGCTCCGCTGGATAATAGTTAAAATAGCCAGCCATTTCTAGACCTGGTCTTGATATATCACTAACCGTAATTGGTCGATTAATTCCTTCTTCTCCACTTACAATTTCTAATTCAAACTCTTCAATAACATCTTTTATTAATACTTTCGCCGCCATGAAGCTCCTCCTTTAAAGGTCAATGCTGTTAGTTTTATAAACAGAACAAAACTGTTTAATTTTAGTCATTATTTAGAATTCCATATTCACCTTATTTTAGCATTAAAAGATAAATATATGCCAGAATTCAAGCAAAATATTAGGAAAGCTGGACTACTTAATATTCATTTGATGAACACTGAAAAGAGAAATGAAGGTAAATGTAATAGCAGATTGGAAATTATCCTATCATATGTAGTAAAGATTGTTACCTCTCCTCTATTACAATTGCTTTCCCGCTCCTGTTACTCATACAAAAAAAACTGCCAATAAAGCAGTGAATAGATTCCACTCCTTTATTTTGGCAGTAAGTTACCTTTTTTCTCCTCGAAGAACTGTATTTTGAACAATTATATTACAAAGTGAAAGTAAAATGCTAAAAAGCAAGCACATACTAAAACTTGATATTTCAAAACTGTTTCCCATCAATCTGTCTGTGAGCGACAATGTAATTGCATTGATGACAAATAAAAATAGTCCCAGCGAAATTATTGTAACAGGTAATGTCAATAAAATTAATATTGGCTTTACAATAATATTTAGCAGGGATAGAACGACACTTGCTCCTATTGCAGCACCTATCCCAGATAAATAAAAATAATCCTGAAATAAACCGGCTAATGCCACAAAGAAAATAGCATTAATCAGTATTCCTATAATCCATCTCATTCAAATTACTCCTCATTTTGCATAGTAGAACCGATAATGTTAGGACAGTATCTATTGAAGACAAATGCCTTTAAAAGTGGCATTTGTACATTCACTATTTCTCCACACCTAAAACGATTATTTACCTTTTCGACTTCTTCAATTAATTATTGCCTTTTTCAATTTTTTTTACTTTGATCGATCCAGATTTTGTATTGGCGTTCAATTTTGTATGACGCTCACTTGACTGTATCGATTTAAATTGTAACGTTTTTTGAAGAACTTCACTTTTCTCTTCTATTATCTGAATTCCCTCTAACTCTACATTAAATCCGCCAAAATTCGTTTTTAATTCACCACTAATTGCTATTGTGCCTGGTAAACTTATCTCCATACTTCCTGTTGTCCCTTGAAATTCTAGCACTTCACAATTCTCGGCATGATTCGTGCACGAAATACTGCCACTAAAGGTTTGTAGATCTACCTTATTAAAGTAACCATCCACTGTAATCGAACCATTAATTGTTTCGGCATCAAGCTTCTGAATATTTCCTTTTTCTATTTTTATACTGCCGTTTGCTGCATCAGCTTCTACCTTTGTATTTTCACCAGCTTTTAGCGTAATTTTACCATTAGCTGTTTTAGCATACAATTTTTCCGCTTTAACATCAAATGTAGTAATCGGTCCATTAAATAAGCGAATAATTGCCGATTCATAAGAAGTTTGTGGGATGTACACTTGTGTTTTTACCTTCATCCACTTATGATTTGTTTTGACTACTAATTGTTCATCATCTACGTTTACCTGTACTTCCTTTAAAAACACCCTTTTCGCTTCTTCTCTCGAATTTACTCGATACACCTTCGCTTTACACTCAATACTTACTTCTTCTTGATCCCAAGGAATAAGCTCCACTTCTCCATTTGGAATATCAATATCCAGCTTATTTGGTGAAATATTATTGTATTGAAAAATGTGAGAAATTTCTTCAAAGTGACCAAAATTCAAATCAAGATCTACTTCTTTTACCTTCTTTATCGTTGTATCAACAAAGTCAAAAAGCTTATCCTTTGCTGCTTGAAAGTTAAAACCGTAATTCGGATTAGTTTCTTTTTTCTTTTCGTGGAATTTTGTTTCTTCTTGAAAATCTTCTAATATCTTCTTTTCTTCTTCATTTAGTGATTTCTTTTCATTCACTTCATCAACCTTTTCCATTAGCTTTAACGCTTCATCTACTGTCAATTTCCCACTTTCCACTAACTCTAAAATTCGCTTTTTTTCGTCAGCCACTTTAAATCCTCCTCAAAATAGAATCTGTTTTATTCTTTGGCTGTTTTCGTAAAGTTTCTTGCTATGACCCGCAGCATGAATACACTTCGCTTTCCATGGGCTACGCTTAAGCCTCCTCGGCTTCCGCCTGTGGGGTCTCACCTTTCTCGCTAATCCCATAGGAGTCTACGTGTATTCAGACTGCTCTGTTTTTTCTCATTAATTGATTTTTTCTATTGAAAAAGCAACAATCTATTAGAAAACAGCCTATTCTTTTTACAATGCTTCATATAAAACCGCAAATTCAAAACTATACACTATAAAATGTGTGTAATAATGATATTAGGTAAATAGATGAGATTATTTGCCATATTTTCAACAATACCAATGAGTTAAAAAGTTTAAACTTTAAGGAAACCATCTTCTAAATAAGAGGCCCGATAAGTCCGCGTAGAATTCCCAATAGCCATTTCAATATTCTAATACGAATTATCCCTCCTAAAAGTTTCATTACTTCTTATCTATCTGAACATCTAAGTTAAGAATCCTTTTTAGTTTATGTAATTCTTTTTCATTTCAGAAGAGTTCTAATTAAGAAATAAAAAAGAGATGGAGGTCTCTCGTAGAGAATGACTTCTATAAATATTTCACTATTTATTAGACGACTCTTCTACTGCCCCCATCTCATTATTCCATTTTAAGTTGTAGCAATCTTTTCAGCTTCTTCTATATGATGCTTCATTCGTTGCCGATCTCTTTCTAAGATTGGCTTTAAATATTTCCCAGTATAGGAACCTTTTAAATCTGCAATATCTTCAGGTGTACCTGTCCCTAAAATGGTTCCACCTTTATCTCCACCCTCTGGTCCTAAGTCGATTATATAGTCTGCAGTCTTTATTACATCTAGATTATGTTCAATGACTAAGACTGTATCGCCATTTTCGACTAATCGCTGAAGTACGACTAATAATCTTGAAATATCATCAACATGTAAACCTGTAGTCGGCTCATCTAATATATAAAAAGACTTCCCAGTGGAACGGCGGTGTAATTCAGAAGCTAATTTCACTCTTTGCGCTTCTCCACCTGACAAAGTAGTTGCAGGCTGTCCGAGCTTAATATATCCTAAGCCAACATCCACAATGGTTTGGAGTTTGCGATGAATCTTTGGTATATTTTCAAAGAAAGCAACACCATCCTCCACTGTCATGTCCAATACATCTGAAATGTTTTTCCCTTTGTATTTCACTTCCAATGTTTCTCTATTGTATCGTTTTCCATGACATACTTCACATGGAACATAAACATCTGGAAGGAAATGCATTTCAATTTTAATAATTCCGTCTCCGCGGCAGGCTTCGCATCTTCCGCCTTTCACATTAAAACTGAAACGCCCTTTTTTATATCCACGTACCTTTGCTTCATTTGTCGTTGCAAAAACATCCCGTATATCATCAAAGACTCCAGTATAAGTTGCAGGATTGGATCTAGGTGTTCGTCCAATTGGAGACTGGTCAATATCAATTACTTTTTCCAATTGTTCTATTCCCTTAATTTCTTTATGCTGTCCAGGTTTTGCTTTTGCACGATTAAGTTTTTGCGCTAAACCTTTATGGAGAATTTCATTGATTAACGTACTTTTCCCAGAGCCAGAAACGCCTGTGACAGCAATAAACATTCCAAGGGGGATTTTTACATTTACATTTTTTAAGTTATTCTCTTTCGCACCAGTTATTTCGATAAATCTGCCATCAGCTTGCTTTCTTTCTAATGGAAGTGGAATGAATTTTTTTCCTGATAAATATTGGCCTGTTATCGATTGTGAATCATTCATAACTTCTTCTGGTGTTCCGACTGAAATAATTTCTCCTCCATGTACACCTGCACCAGGACCTACATCAATTAGATAGTCTGCAGCCATCATCGTATCTTCATCATGCTCTACGACAATCAATGTATTTCCAATATCTCGCATTTGTCTTAATGTATCAATTAATTTATCATTATCTCTTTGATGAAGACCAATAGAAGGTTCATCTAGAATATAGAGCACGCCAGTAAGTCTTGAACCAATTTGCGTCGCCAATCGAATTCTTTGCGCTTCCCCACCAGATAAGGTTCCTGCTGCTCTACTTAGGGTCAGATAATCCAAGCCGACATTTATTAAAAATCCGACTCTTTCTTTTATTTCTCTTAGAATCAAGTTAGCAATTTGTTTTTCTTTTTCAGTAAGATCAACCTGCTCCATAAATTGATAGCATTCTACCACTGATTTTTCCGTAATTTTTCCAATATGCTGCCCATTTATTAAGACAGCTAATGCCTCTTTCTTTAAACGATAGCCTTTACATGTACGACATGGCTGTTCTGCCATGTATTTCTGCATTTGCTCTCGTATATAATCAGAGCTTGTTTCCTTAAATCTTCTTTCCACATTTCTAATAATGCCTTCAAATTGGATATCATTTTCTCTTACTTGACCAAAATCATTTTCATAACGAAAATGGATGTACTCTTTTCCTGAACCATAAAGAATTTTATCGATTAGATTTTTGGGAATCTCCTTGACCGGTATATTCATGTCAATTCCATAATGGTTACATACACTTTCCAGAAGTTGTGGATAGTACTGAGAACTAATTGATTCCCATGGAGCGATTGCATTTTCTTTCAGGGTTAAATCCCAATTAGGAATTACTAAATCCACATCTACAACTAGTTTATTTCCGAGACCATCACAATCTGGACACGCTCCAAATGGACTATTGAAGGAAAATAGTCTCGGCTCTAATTCGCCAATAGAGAAGCCACAAATTGGGCACGCGTGGTGTTCACTGAAAAGCAATTCTTCCTGTTCGATAACATCAATAATTACTTTCCCATTCCCAAATTGTAAAGCAGATTCAAGGGAATCAGCAAGTCGAGCAGCAATCCCTTCTTTGACAACCAAGCGATCAATAACTACTTCAATATTATGTTTTTTATTTTTATCTAAGGAAATATCATCACTAATTTCATGCATTTCGCCATCGATTCGTAATCGAACATATCCCTGTTTCTTCACATCTTCTAGCACTTTCACATGAGAGCCTTTGCGCCCTGATACTACTGGTGCAAGTACTTGAAGTCTCGTTCTCTCAGGATATTCGAGAATACGATCGACCATCTGCTCAATTGTTTGGGAAGAAATTTCAATTCCATGCTCAGGGCAGGTTGGTCTACCTACCCTTGCAAATAATAATCTTAAATAATCATAAATCTCAGTTACTGTCCCAACAGTTGAGCGTGGATTTCGACTAGTTGTTTTCTGATCTATGGAAATAGCAGGGGATAGTCCTTCAATCGAATCAACATCCGGCTTATCCATTTGACCTAAAAACTGGCGGGCATAAGCAGATAAAGATTCTACATATCTACGTTGTCCTTCCGCATAAATCGTATCAAAAGCAAGGGAAGATTTCCCAGAACCAGATAAACCGGTTATGACTACTAATTGATCTCTCGGTATGGTAATATCAATATTTTTCAAATTATTTGCTCTTGCACCTTTTACAATAAGTTTATCTATTGCCATTGTTCTCTCACCCCTCAGCCTTTAATTCAAGCAATAAATCGCGAAGTTCTGCTGCTCTTTCGAAATTCAGCGCTTTTGCTGCTTCTTTCATTTCGTTCTCCATTTGTGCGATCATTGTCTCTTTTTCCTTTTTCGTTAATTTATCGAGTTTAACAGAAGTTGCATATTCCTCTGGTTCTTCTGCTGCCTGCGTAGCACGAATGGAATCTCTAATGCCTTTTTGAATCGTTTGCGGAATAATTCCATGTTCCTCATTATATTTCTCTTGTATCTCTCTCCGTCTTTTCGTTTCACTTATCGCTACTTCCATCGAGTGGGTCATCTTATCTGCATACATAATGACATGACCATTAGCATTTCTTGCTGCGCGCCCGATTGTTTGAATTAAAGATCGTTCCGAACGAAGGAAGCCTTCCTTATCAGCATCTAAAATAGTGACAAGGGATACTTCTGGAATATCCAATCCTTCCCGCAATAGATTAATTCCTACTAATACATCATATTTACCAAGACGTAATTCCCGAATGATTTCAATCCGTTCTAACGTTTTTACTTCGGAATGTAAATACTGTACTTTAATTCCTATTTCTTTCAGATAATCCGTTAAATCCTCTGACATTTTTTTCGTTAGGGTTGTCACCAGTACCCGTTCATTTCGTTTAATTTTCTCATGAATCTCAGCAATGAGGTCATCAATCTGACCTTCAATCGGACGAACGTCAATGGTTGGATCAAGTAATCCAGTTGGACGAATGATTTGTTCAATCATGACTGGCGTGTGTTCGATTTCATATGGACCAGGTGTTGCAGAAACGCAAATCATTTGATTAATATGCTCCTCGAATTCGCCAAAGGTTAATGGACGGTTATCAAGGGCGGATGGTAAGCGAAAACCATGCTCTACTAGTACATTTTTTCGTGCCTGGTCCCCATTATACATTCCTCTAATTTGCGGCAAAGTAACATGAGATTCGTCGATAACTAGAAGAAAGTCTTTAGGAAAATAATCCAATAAAGTATAAGGCGTAGATCCAGGAGGTCTTAAAGTTAAATGTCTTGAATAGTTTTCTATTCCCGAACAAAAGCCCATTTCTCGCATCATTTCTAAATCATAGCGCGATCGTTGTTCTAGGCGCTGGGCTTCTAATAATTTATTATCGGCTCTTAAGTGCTCTAATCGTTCTTCTAATTCCTTTTCAATGTTCTCAATCGCTATTTTCATTTTCTCTTCTCGTGTTACGAAGTGAGAAGCCGGAAAGATTGCAATGTGATTTCTTTCTCCTAAAATTTCACCAGTTAATGCATCTACTTCACGAATCCGATCAATTTCATCGCCAAAAAACTCTATTCTGATACAGTGTTCATCGCGAGAAGCTGGGAAAATTTCTACAACATCTCCACGTACACGGAAAGTTCCTCGCTTAAAATCGATATCATTTCGATCGTATTGAATATCAACTAACTTACGAAGCAACTGATTTCTTTCTAATTCCATACCTGTTCTTAATGAAACAACCATTTCTCGATACTCTTCTGGAGAACCTAATCCGTAAATACAGGAGACACTGGCTATGATGATGACATCTTCCCTTTCAAATAAAGAGGATGTTGCAGAATGTCGGAGTTTATCGATTTCATCATTGATGCTTGCATCCTTCTCAATAAACGTATCCGTTTGTGGGACATATGCTTCTGGCTGGTAGTAATCATAGTAGCTCACAAAATATTCCACCGCATTATTTGGGAAAAATTCCTTAAACTCACTGTATAATTGACCTGCTAATGTTTTATTGTGAGCAATGATTAACGTTGGCTTTTTCACTTCTTTAATAACATTGCTTACTGTAAAGGTTTTACCAGTACCAGTTGCCCCCAGCAATGTTTGAATTTTTTCGCCTGCTTTAATTCCAGTTACTAGTTTTTTAATTGCTTCTGGCTGATCTCCTTGAGGAGTATACTTTGAAACTAACTCAAAATCCTGACTCACTACCCATCCTCCGATCTATCTAGTTCTATTCTTATCAACATTCGCAATCGTACATTCTGTATTAATTATTGGCCTGCAAAAATCCTTTGTAGGATTTAAAGAACAGTCCTTATTTATATATACCTAATTATGTAATCAACATATCACCATTCTACCACAAACCATCTGTTTCAAACCACAAAAAAGAGAACAAACATTCGATTGATTTTAAAATACGTTTTTTCTATGTAAAAAAATAAAAAAAATGACTATACGAAAATACCTACCATCTTTATCGACGTAAAATCGTTTAGTCATTCTCCTTCTCTATTCTTTTTTAGATACTTTTTAAAATATAGCCTAAACATTATTTTTATTCGCTAATTTCTCTTTCCATTTCCTGCTAATCATATATCCAACTGTCATGGAAAAGGCATCCACTACAATTAATAAAAAGGCGTCTGTATAGCCCCTATAAACTGAAGCAGCAATCAAGGCGACAGTTAAGATTAAACCAATGATTGGATAATAGGTTGCTCTTGAAAAGAGAATTACTAATAAGCATGGAAAAAATAGTGCAGCTAGATACTTCCCCATCTACATACACCTCTATTTAAACAAATTTCGCTTCATTAACCATTAATCCAAATCTTTCAAGTGCACTTGCTAAATTATTAAAAATCGGGATTTGGCTAAAATCCACCCCTAGTTGGATTGCTGTTTGTGCCACCTCTGGTCTTAATCCAGAAAGATACCCCTTTACTCCAATTAAACGCAGAGCATGTATAACCTGAAAAATTTGATGTGCAACCATTGTATCGATTAACGGCACCCCTGATAAATCAATAAATAAATGGTTAAATCTTTTTTCGTTACATTCCTTCAATGTATTTTCCATAATTAATTGAGCTCTCTTCGTGTCAATATCTCCGATTAATGGAAGAACACCAATCCCCTTCGTAATTGGTATAACCGGACTACTTAATTCATATATCGTTTCTTGCTGTGCTGTTAATTGCTGAAATTTGTATTCATCGTAAGAGCTAATAAAAATATTTACAAATAGATCAAATGCATATTGGATTAATCTTACCCATTCAAACAGAGTAGTTACCGTTAAATGAGCCTTAGATTCTTCAGAAAACTTTTCTACATAAGATAAAAGAATTCCTTTAACGGAGTTAAGCTGTTCAATGGATTCCAAGATAGGGACCAAGTCTTTCGCACGCTTTTCCGCAACTTTAACGGCCCATTTAGAAATATTCGCTGTATAAACTGCTTCATCTTCAATAAAAACCTTAATGACATGTTCTAAAAGTATTTTGTGAGCTGTAACTAGTTCATCCATACTTTCAGTCGATTTATTAATGGAATAAAAGGTAGATGAGCTATTTTCTATCGTGTTTAGCCAATCCTTTCGCATATCTACTAGATGATCATTTAAATAGGCGTAGAGGCTTTGCATACATGGTTCCAACTATTTCTCCTCCTAATACAAGAAACAAACCTTCATCATTTTTACAACCATGACGATTTCTCGATGTAGAATAATTGAAGCATCCACAACTGTCTATGTTCATTCCCTACTTATTTTTTAGAATCCACACTAGGTGTCTATGGATAAATATATACTATTATATAGTTGTCACCATAGTGAAACAAGCGAGAAGTCTTTCGACAGCAGGAGGAGAACAGAGGAATTTTCTTAAGAGCTTTTTTGTAAGCTTGCCGCAATCACTTGAAAAATCGCTTCCAGAGAGGAGGATCTTTTTTTGGCGTTTTCTAACAAATAGATGATTTCTGCGATTTCCTTAGGACTTAGTTTTTCTATGATCCAATCTTCCAAATCCTGATTTTTTATAACTATATTTTGATTAGGGATATTTATGGTGCGGTACTTCCTTAATTCATTATGGATAATTTTCAAATGATAATGATATTCCTTCTCCTTATGTATATATACTGCATTATTGTCTTTTGATTTATTATTATACATTTGTATTCCCCTCTCTAAAAGTATCTCCTGAATCTACTAAAACCGATCAATTTCTTCTATTCTTTTCGGGTAAATATATAGTTATTATAATAGGAAAAAACTGCAGAAGAACTTAGCCTCCTGTAACTTCTACTAAAATAGACATTTAGGACTATTCTAACTGGTCTAAAAGTCTGTTTTATCCCAGAAAGAGGTAAGGTAATATTTACTAATAAGGGGATGCAACGTAGAAAAGATTTCCATTATATAAAGGAGACAAAGATATGGAAAAAGTAACTGCAGATATTACCGGGTACCGTATAAAAGAAGATGTTTATTCCAACTCCATTGAAGGTTTATTTCTACTAAAAAAAGGCTCTACTCTTACGAAAAAAAATGTAGAATTACTATCAAAACATCAGGTAAATCCATTTGATGTAATTAGCTCTACAGATGAAGCTCCTCCTTCCTCCGTAAATAACGAGTTTTCAAATTTAATAGATGAAGTAAAAGAAACCTTCCATCATATACTAGAACAGGATAATAGTAGGGTTGAAAAACTTCTCCTTACTTACGAAAAAACAATTGATTTTTCCCTTCAAGAATTAGCAATTTTAGAAATTATTCATAAAGAAATCTCACCAAAGGATTATATTTATCAACACAGTATTAATGTGGGCATCATTTCAGCAATCATTGGAAAAATTTTAGGATTATCTAGACATGAATGTCATCTACTAAGTCAAATGGGGTTATTCCATGATATCGGCATGCTAAAAATAGATTCATCTATTTTACAAGCAAAAGACCGCTTAACTCAAAATGAATATAAGGAAATCCAAAAACATACGACTTATGGAAAAAGCATTCTATTTCAAGTTTCTCAATTGGATATATTAATATCACGAACTGCACTATTGCATCATGAAAAAATTAATGGAAAAGGATATCCATCTCGCCGAACAGAAAAGGATATTCCATTCCTTATTCAAATTGTTTCAGTAGCGGATATCTTTAATAGCATGTGTTCTACACATACCTATAAAGAAAAGAAAACCTACTTTGAAGCAATCAATGAATTGGTGAATGAAGCCTATGGAAATGCTTTAAATCCTGCTATTGTTATACCATTCACAAATTTCATTATGAGAAAGCAGCTCTTTAAAAAGGTCACTTTAACCAATAATAAAACAGCAGAAATCATTTTTATCCATCAAAATGAACCACATCTTCCACTTATTCGTATAGAGGATTCCTATATTGATTTACGCAAGGTGCCTTTGAAAATTGCTGGTTTGGCAAATTGAAAAATAAGAATAAATTCTATAGAGAAAGGGCCAAATCAAAAATGATTTGGCCTAATTTTTTGCTATATCTACATTGTGTAAGGATATTTAAACCCCTTTATACGCTTTTCGATAAATGTCTGCTAACTCTGTTACTAATGGTAATTTAGGATTAGCTGTTGTACATTGATCTTCAAAGGCACGGTCTGCTAAATAGTCTACTTTTGCCTCGAATTCTTTAGGATCTACCCCTTGCGCTGCAATACTCATTGGGATATTCAACTCTTTTCCAAGTCTGATAACTGCTTTAATAAAGCTATCTACCCCTTGTTCCACTGTATTTGCTGGCAATCCTAGGATTCTTGCAAGCTCTGCATAACGTTCATCTGCTTTAAAGTATTCGTATTTAGGAAATGCCATGAATTTCTTCGGTTTCTCTGCATTATAACGGATAACATGCGGTAGTAAAATAGCATTAGATCGTCCATGAGCGATATGGAATTCTGCCCCTAATTTATGTGCTAAGCTATGGTTAATTCCTAAGAAAGCATTTGCGAATGCCATACCAGCTATTGTAGAAGCATTATGCACTTTTTCGCGTGCTTCTTCATCCTTTCCATTACGATATGCTCTTGGTAAATATTCAAATATCAATTGAACTGCTTTTACAGCTAATGCATCTGTATAGTCATTTGCCATATTAGATACATATGCTTCCACAGCATGCGTTAAAACGTCCATTCCTGTATCTGCCGTAACAGCGGGAGGTACTGTCATAACAAATTGCGGATCGATGATTGCTACATCTGGTGTTAATTCATAATCAGCTAAAGGATATTTAATGTTTTGTTCTTTATCTGTAATTACCGCAAAAGATGTTACTTCAGATCCTGTACCAGAAGTAGTTGGAATAGCAACAAATTTAGCTTTACCACCTAATGATGGATATTTATAAACCCTTTTACGGATATCTAAGAATTTCTGCTTTAATCCGAAGAATTCTTCATCTGGATGCTCGTAGAATAGCCACATACCTTTTGCTGCATCCATTGGAGAACCCCCTCCAAGTGCGATAATGCAATCTGGTTGGAATTTAGCCATCATTTCAGTCCCTCTGACAACTGTTTCAATAGATGGATCTGGCTCTACATCTGAAAACACTTCTACTTGTACAAGGTTTGAGCGTTTTCTTAAGTTATAAAGAAGCTTATCCACATAGCCGAATTTTACCATAAACGGATCTGTTACGATAAATACTCGAGATATATCCTTCATTTTTTGTAAATACTGTACAGAGTTTTTCTCAAAATAAATTTTTGCTGGAACTTTAAACCATTGCATATTTACATTCCTTTTAGCCAATTTTTTTACATTTAATAGATGAATATCTGTTACGTTAGTAGATACAGAATTTTTACCATAAGATCCACAGCCAAGTGTTAAAGATGGCATGAAGGCATTGTAGATATCACCAATTGCTCCTTGAGAAGATGGAGCATTATTGATAATACGGCATGCTTTCATTCTTAACGCAAAGCTTTCAACTACGTTTGGATCTTCAGAGTGAATAACTGCTGAGTGTCCTAACCCACCGAATTCTAGCATTTCTTCTGCACGTTTAATTCCTTCTTCTGTTGATTCCACTTTATAGCATGCAAGAACTGGACTTAATTTTTCTCTTGATAGTGGATAATTCGGTCCAACACCCTCTAATTCAGCAAGAAGAATTTTTGTATCTTCTGGAACCTTAACTCCTGCTAAACCAGCGATATAATGAGCAGATTTACCAACAATATCTGGATTTACGGCACATGTATTTTCATTAATTACTAGCTTCTCAACTTTTGCTACCTCTTCTTGATTTAAGAAATAGCAGTTATTACGAATCAATTGACTTTTTACTTCTTCATAGATTTCTTTATCGATGATTACCGCTTGTTCAGAGGCACAAATCATCCCATTATCAAATGTTTTAGAAAGAATTAAGTCATTTACTGCTCTTTTTACTTTTGCTGTTTTTTCAATATAGCAAGGTACGTTACCAGCGCCAACACCAAGTGCAGGTTTTCCACAGCTATATGCAGATTTGACCATTCCTGGTCCACCAGTTGCGAGAATTAAGGCTATATCATTATGGTTCATTAATGCTTTTGTTGTTTCAATAGAAGGTTTTTCTACCCATTGAATACAATTTTCCGGCGCTCCAGCAGCAATAGCTGCATCCCTTAAGATTCTTGCTGCTTCACTGCTACATTTTTGAGCAGATGGATGGAAAGCAAATATAATTGGATTACGTGTTTTTATCGCAATAATTGCTTTAAACATTGTTGTAGAGGTTGGATTCGTTACAGGTGTCACTCCTGCAACAACACCTACTGGGTCGGCAATTTCAACAATTCCTGTTTGTTGGTCTTCCCTTATTACTCCAACTGTACGATCATATTTAATATTATGGTAGATATATTCGGTGGAGAATATATTCTTTGTAATTTTGTCCTCATAAATGCCTCTTCCAGTTTCTTCAACCGCGAGTTTAGCTAAATGCATATGTTTATCTAAACCAGCTAGAGCCATTGCCTTTACAATCGTATCTACTTGCTCTTGATCTAAAGACATAAATTCTTCAAGTGCTTTTTTCCCTTTTGCTGCCATTTCATTAATAACTGCTTGCACATCCACTTGTTCATTTTTCGCCTTTACTTCTTTTTCAACAACTGACATCGTAGATTCCTCCAATATAGAGATTGATAAAATTGTGAAATATTTCACAATTAGTTTTAAAGAAAAAACCACTTGATGAAGTAATTAATAGTTTTTGTGAAAACATTCACATGATAACCATTAAAGAAAAACTACTAAAATAGTAGTTTATTACCGACTAACTCACTTCATCTCGTTGCTTTTCTTTTTTACTCTTTGTCTATTTCTTGTTGTTTTCCTTACACGCTTATCATATAACGTCTTAATTGAATCTTCAAGCTTAATTTTAAAATTTGTTCAGTTTTTCACAAACTTGTTCACAGATTGTTCAAATTTTTGCAAATAAACTACTCCATTACAATAACTGTATACAAATAACCCACTTACTTCCGGCTCCATTAATTAAACATCTTTTAAGTAAATGACTTATATATGGATGATTTTTTTCCTCTGGCAAACTGTTTTATCTTTCTAACACTTTTGTTGATATGTATAAAAACGTTGCTCTAGACCCACCCTATAAGGAATTGATATGATAAGTGGGTTAATTAAGGGGGCATTTAGATGGATAAAAAATATGCAGACTTAAAACTCGGAGAACGAGCTGCTATATTAAGCATTTTTACATATATTATTCTAGCTTCTGTGAAGTTATTTATTGGAAACAGCACTGGTTCTCAAGCATTGAAAGCAGATGGCTGGAATAATTTTACGGATATTATTGCTTCTGTCGCTGTCTTAATTGGTTTGCGACTTTCCCAAAAACCCGCAGATAAAGATCATCCTTATGGACACTGGAAAGCTGAAACTGTCGCTTCGCTAATTGCTTCATTTATTATGATGAGCGTTGGTTTGCAAGTATTATACCAAGCCGCTTCTTCCTTCTTTACCCATTCACAGCAAGCACCTGATTTAGTAGCAGCATATACCGCCATTGCTTGTGGTGCTGTTATGTTTTTCGTCTTTCGCATCAATATGCGATTAGGGAATAAAATAAATAGTCAAGCTGTGAAGGCAGCTGCGAAAGATAATTTCTCCGATTCAATGGTTAGTTTCGGTACTGCTGTTGGAATATTTGGCGCACAATTAAACTTAGCTTTTTTAGATCCGCTAGCAGCTTGTATTGTTGGCCTATTAATTTGTAAAACAGCCTGGGGAATATTCCGAGAAACCACACACTATTTAACAGATGGCTTCGATGTTTTATTGATTGATAAATATAAAAAAACGATTTTACATACAGAAGGTGTAAAATCAGTAAAAGAAATAAAAGCAAGAAACTATGGAAACAGCCCAGTAGTAGATGTAGTTATTACTGTTAACCAGCGATTAGATATCACACACGCCCATGATATTTCATCGGCAGTAGAGAATATATTAATGGAAGAATTTAATGTGTTAGAGGTGCATGTTCATATTGAGCCGGATGAGGAAAAATAAAACGAAGGAAAATTTTATTTGTCCCTTCGTTTTTTCTATCTATTTTTATATAGTTAACACGATTAAGGTATTAATAAGCCTTTGCCCAATAGACTAATTTGCTTGCTTTTTTGCCACAGCATACACAAGTATCTCCAATTGCTTCCTGCTCAAAAGGCATACATCTGGAGGTCGCACTTGTCTCTTCTTTTATTTTATCTTCACATGCTTGATCTTCACACCACATTGCCTTAATAAAACCTGGCTTTTCTTTCTCGATCCATTGTTTAAATTCATCAAATGTTACTGCAATATGTGTGTTTTCTTCTCTATGATCTGTAGCTTTCTTCAGCAGATTGTCTTGGATCTCCTTTAATAATTGAGCAATAGTATCCTCTAGTCCATCCATGGATACAAATTGCTTCTCTCCTGTATCTCTTCGAACGAGCACAACCTGGTTTTTCTCGATATCCTTTGGCCCTACCTCTAAGCGTAAAGGTATTCCCTTCATTTCATACTCATTAAATTTCCAGCCTGGCTTTTTATCACTTGCATCAATGCCAACACGGATTGTACTGCTTAATTTTTTCTGCAAATCATAAGCAAAATCCAATACACCTTCTTTATGCTGGGCAATTGGTACAATCATTACTTGCGTTGGTGCAATCATTGGTGGTACAACTAAGCCACGGTCATCTCCATGAACCATAATCATGGCACCAATAATTCGAGTAGTGAAGCCCCATGATGTTTGTTGAACATGCTGCAGATTCCCTTCTCTATCAGAGAACTGAATGCCAAATGATTTCGCAAAGCCATCACCTAAATTATGTGAAGTTCCTGATTGCAATGCTTTTCCATCATGCATCAAGCTTTCAATCGTATACGTATATTTAGCACCAGCGAACTTTTCTTTCTCCGTTTTTCTCCCTTTAATAACAGGAAGTGCTAAATATTTCTCGCATATCTCTGCATAGACTTCAAGCATTTGAATAGTTTCTCTATCTGCTTCTTCTTCTGTTTCATGGCAAGTATGCCCTTCTTGCCATAGAAATTCTAGTGTACGTAAAAATGGACGCGTCGTCTTTTCCCAGCGCACAACATTTGCCCATTGATTATATAGCTTGGGAAGATCGCGATAGGAATGAATAATATTTTTATAATGCTCTGCAAAAAGCACTTCTGAGGTTGGGCGCACACAAAGTCTTTCTGCTAATTCCTCGTCGCCGCCATGAGTAACCCACGCCACTTCTGGGGCAAATCCCTCGATATGATCCTTTTCTCTTTGCAAAAGGCTTTCTGGAATAAATAGTGGCATATAGACATTTTCATGCCCTGTTTCTTTAATACGTTTATCTAATGCCTCTTTAATATTCTCCCAAATTGCTGTTCCATATGGTCGAATAATCATAGAACCTCTTACGCTTGAATAATCGATAAGTTCTGCTTTCGTTACAACATCTGTATACCATTGCGCAAAATCATCTTCCATACTAGTAATGCTTTTTACAAAATCCTTTGCCATTAGATTTGCCTCCTA
Source organism: Niallia sp. (assembly GCF_031978665.1). Lineage (NCBI taxonomy): Bacteria > Bacillati > Bacillota > Bacilli > Caryophanales > Bacillaceae > Niallia > Niallia sp. Next base: position 135,448 of record NZ_DALZDK010000002.1, read on the forward strand.
TTTTATTGGTTTCTTATTTTCCATATTATTTCTTAATTACTTGCCACTTTAAAGCTCTATCTTAATATTGATTTCTAAGGTCCATATTTTTGTAAAAGACCATTAAAAAAAGCTTTGCCTTTTATTAGGGACCATAAAAATGGCGGTACCACCCTAATTCAAAGCAAAGCTTTACACTCATCCATGGTAACGGTATTGAACCGCTGAATCTTTCTAAACAATGTCTATTCGATACAGAACGAAAAAGGCAGGTTCAACAGGTAAGTCTATAGGTCCTTTCAGCAATTAGACCCTCTCTTCTAATAGACATCGCCGCATACTATTCCTTTTTATAGTTTCTTTATTCATTTCTTTGTGAAAAATCATATCGGATAGAATCATTATTGTCAATATGGATTTTTTTATTCTTTTATTGGTTGAATGTACTCTGTTACCTTTTGTTGCTCGAGAGCTTCTTCTCGGGCTCAGAGGGAGCTTCTCTGTTACCTTTTTTCGCTCGGGAGCTTGCTCTCGGGCTCAGAGACCTCTT
>NZ_DALZDK010000002.1:136076-217722 GCF_031978665.1 Niallia sp.
AGAGACCTCTTCTCTGTTACCTTTTTTCGCTCGGGAGCTTGCTCTCGGGCTCAGAGACCTCTTCTCTGTTACCTTTTTTCGCTCGGGAGCTTGCTCTCGGGCTCAGAGACCTTTTCTCTGTTACCTTTTCTTGCTGAAGCTCTTGCTCTCGGGCTCAGAGACCTCTTCTCTGTTACCTTTTCTTTTCAATCTCTAGAATAAAAGTCTAACGTTGCTTGGAGCGCTTGACCTGCAGGAAGTTTTGCTCCATGTCTAAGTAGGCATGCTTCTAAACTAGCTAGGACAAATAGAACATTTTCTTTTCGGCAGCTATAGCCCATTGTTCCGACTCTCCATATTTTCCCGTGCAATGGACCAAAGGAGCTTGCGATTTCCACTCCAAATTGCTGGAGCATCATGCTTCGAACAGATTCTGCATCGATTCCTTCAGGTACTTTAATGCAAGTAACTGTTGGTAACTTCCATCTTCTATCACCAAATAATTCTAAGCCCATACCTTGAATGCCTTCTATTAATGCTTGTTCATGGTATTGATGACGCAAAAATCTATTTTCTAATCCTTCCTCTAAAACGATTCTTAATCCCTCATGCAATGCGTATAACATAGAAGTTGCTTCTGTATGATGATTCAATCTTCTTGGACTCCAATAATCCTGTAATTGTGCTAAGTCTAAATAATTTGAGCGAATAGGAGTATGGGCTTTTTTCTCTGCTAGTTCACTATCTGTAGCTATCCCTCTTTCTACCTTTTTCCGAGCAATCAATACTTTTTCCACTCGGTCATTATAAGTAATTGGGGCATGACCAGATGGCACCGATAAACACTTTTGATTCCCCCCAATAACTGCATCTATATACCAATTATCTGTTTGAACATTCGCTCCACCAATGGTTGCCACTGCGTCGACAATAAAAAGAATATCTTGTTCCCGGCATGCTTTCCCAACCTCTTCTAATGGTTGCATACAGCCAGTTGATGTTTCTCCATGTACAAGGGCAACAATTTTTGGTTTCACTTTCTTCATTTCTGCAATGATTACTTCCGGATCAAAAACTTCTCCCCATTCACAATGAAGTAACTGAATGTCGGCCCCATATCTTTCAGCAATTTCTGTTAATAGATGACCAAATCTCCCATAAATCGGAATTAACACTTTATCTCCTGGCTCGATAACACTTGCTAATACTGCTTCAAGTCCAGATCTCGATGTTCCATCTACCGGATATGCCCACCTGTTTTTTGTTTGAAAAACTTGTTGTATCATTGCCATCACATCATTCATAATAGCCGTAAACGCAGGATCAAATTGTCCTAAAATTGGGGTACTTAAAGCCCTTAATACTCGCGGATCTACTTCTACTGGGCCTGGTGTCATAATCGTTCTTAGAGGGGTGTTTAATTCTGAAAAAGTCATTGGTTATGTCCTTCCTTTATAGATATATTTTGATATAGAACAAACTTTAAGAGATAATTTTTTCTTGCGGCTTTCATTTACTCGATGATCGTCTTTTTCTCTACTATGCAAGACCTTGCTCTTTAATAAGCCAATCTCTGCAAAAATTCAATAAGAACAATAATCCCTCTTTTTAAATCTTCTAAGTCCGTATGTTCTTTTGGTGAATGGCTGATTCCACCTGCACTTGGAACAAATAGTAAAGCTGTCGGACAGTAAGTTCCAAACACTTGGGCATCATGCCCTGCTCCGCTGATCATTGTTCGGTTTGGAATCTCCATTTCTTGAACGATATGATGAGCTAATTTTGTCAATCTATCATCCATTGCGACAGCCTTCACATCCATCCATTGTTCCCACTCCACATTCATACCTGATTCTATGCTTTTCTGTTTAAAATAAGCTATTATTTTCCCGCAAAAGAAATCTAACACTTCTTCTTGATGATGCCTGACATCTAATGTAAACGTAACTTCTTTCGGAATTACATTTGGAACATTAGGAGAAGCTATTATTTTCCCAACCGTTGCTACTAACTGAGAATCAATTTCTGTAACTTGATTTAATGTATAGGTAATTAATTCAGCAGCTAAATGCATACTATCCTTCCGATAAGGCATCGGGGTTGTACCTGCATGGTTACTCTCTCCTATTACTTTAACAGTAAACCTTCTTTGTCCAACAATATGAGAAACAATACCAATCGACTTTTGCTCTTTCTCTAAAACTGCACCTTGTTCTATATGTATTTCTATGAAACAATCAATATCCTCTCTTTTCACTTGTTCTCTCTCTGTTTGTAATCCCATGGATAACATTGCATGGGAAAAGGAAATATTTTTCGTATCATATAATTCGTGGCAATCATCTTTTGTAAATTTTCCCGTTATGGAACCTGAACCCCAGAAAGCTAAAGGAAATCTACTCCCCTCTTCCTCACATAAGGATACGACTTCTATCGTTTTTTTTGGTAATCCATAACGCTCCTTTAAATAATTAACAGCGACCAGACTTGCAATAATTCCATATGCACCGTCATATTTCCCACCATCTATAACCGTATCAATATGGGAACCTGTTAAAATTGCTTTCTCCTCTTGCAGCGTTCCTTCCAGTCTGCCAAACAGATTACCCACCCCATCCAAATATGGGTTTAAACCACATTCCTTCATTTTTTGTAAAAGAGAAAATTGTGCTAACCTCCAATTTTCATCATAGAGAAGTCGTGTAACCCCGCCATTTTTGGTATACCCAAATGCAGCTAACCATTCTATCCACCTGCCCACCTCTTTTGAATCTATATCAATAGTTGTCTTCATTTCAATCGCTCCTCTCGGGTGATAACTCTAATTGATTCAACCTATTCAAAAATGAAGGAACATACTTCTCCATTTTGTTATGTTTTCTAGCTCTTTTTTGCATTTACAATTACAACGCACTAATATTATGTAACCATTATTTTAATAACGAGCTGCTAGCAATACATTAGATAAAATGTTAGAATTATCTAAATACTTTGTATAAAATAACTAAATAGAAATAATCATTCACCTTATAAATAGATTTCTTGAGGAGGGATAATATGAAACTAGCAGAGATTCTGCAGAAGCCAGTGTTTGACGCTGTTCAAGTCATTGCAGGTCACAGTGGATTAAATAAAGAAATAAAGAATATTACCATGATGGATGCGCCAGATATCGTTGAATATTTACACCCTAACGATTTATTAGTTACTACCGCCTATCATTTGAAAGATGATCCTGATATTTTGCTTTCTTTAATAAAAAGCATGCAGGAAAAAGATTGTACCGCTCTAGGAATTAAAGCAAAACGATTCTTAGGACATATTCCACAAGAAGCAATTCAATTTGCGAATGAAAAAGGCTTTCCACTTTTAGAAATTCCATTAGAAACGTCACTTGGTGAAATTGTTAATGGTTCTTTAAATTACATGTTGAGTCAGAGAACGGCTGAATTAACCAGTGCATTTGAAACGCATCGGAAATTCACACAGCATATCTTAAAAGGAAAAGGCATAAAAAGGCTTGTTGACGACTTATCACAAATGATCAACAAGCGTATTGTTTTACTTGATGCACATTTACAAATGCATACCACTTCTCATACTAGAAATTCTATCGGAAGCTACTTTAGCTCCCTGCATGCAAAAGGATATGAATTTTTATTAACAAGCTCGCCCTACTCTTGTTTTTCAAGCAGAAATACAGAAGAGGTTTTTACTATTTTTCCAATTTATACGCATATGAGGAAACCTGCATTTTTAGTGGTACTTGGAGAAATTCCGATTGAAGACAAGAGCTTACTGCTTACTATTGAACAAGCTACAAATGTTTTATCCTTTGAGCTAATGAGAGAAAATACAGTAAAACAATATACAAGAAGAGCAAGGAATGATTTCTTTACTCATTTCGTGGAAGGAAAATTTACCTTTGCAGAGGAAATTGAAAGTAGAGCAAAAGAATTCTCTTTAAAAAGGGAGCAGGCATCCATTGCAATCATTGGCAAAATGGATAACAGTGAACAGTATATGTCCTTTACACAGCATTCTGTTGAGATTGATTATATATACGAATTTTTAGAAACGGAAATAAAGAAGGCACCCTTTGCCTCTCAGCTTTTTATTAAAGATGATCATTGTATCATTATCATGGAAGTCGCCCATTCATCCTATGATTTAGACAGCACTATTCTTCCTTATTTACAAAATATTCAAGATTATATGACAAATACCTTTAAGAGATCGATGTCATTTGGTATCAGTAATGTTTTTCAGCGCCTATTAAATATACCTAATGGCTACAAAGAGGCACTTAGTGCCTTACATACTGGTCAGCTTTCTGGAAGTATTCCTTTTATCCAAATTCATCGGCCAAAGGATGTCTTTGAAATGTTAAGAATTATTCCAACAAAGGATCTTCAAGAGTTTTACGATTATATCTTTCAAGCATTCACGAGTAATCAGCAACAAGAGGAAGAACAAATTTTACTCAATACATTATCGGTTTACTTAGAGACCCATTGCCAAATTTCCGAAACCGCGAAACGTCTATATGTACATCGCAATACCGTAATCTATCGTCTGGAAAAATGTGAAGAGTTGCTAGGTAAAAGCCTGAAGGATCCAGAAACTACCTTCCATCTTCGCTTTGCATTCCGAATAAAATCGATTTTAAAATCGAATGAAAGAAAAAAGCAAATCCAACTATAAAGGAAGCCTTTTTTCTTCTTAGATATATAATCTATATTTTCTAAATATTTTGTACAATATAACCAATGACTTCTTTCTTCTCGATTATTATGATGTTAATAAACATAACGAATAACGTTAGTTTTATTAACACAAGGAGAAAAAGGAGTGTAAATAATGGCTGAAAATAAAGAAACGGGTTTGAAAATTTTTTCTTTAGGACTTCAACATGTGCTTGCCATGTATGCAGGTGCTATCCTCGTTCCGCTACTAGTCGGAAGAGCTTTAAATTTATCAACCGAACAACTTGCTTATCTTGTTGCAATTGATTTATTGACATGCGGTATTGCCACATTGCTTCAGGCTTGGAAAAATAAATATTTAGGAATTGGATTACCAGTTGTTCTTGGTAGCTCCTTTGTTGCCGTTACCCCAATGATCTCCATTGGAGCAAACTATGGAGTTACTGCAATTTATGGGGCTATCATTATTACTGGACTTTTTATGATTATTTGCGCTCCTTTTTTCAGTAAAATTACAAAGCTTTTCCCTCCCGTCGTGATCGGAACCGTCGTTACCATTATAGGTTTATCTCTCATTCCTTCAGGTATTAAAAATATGGGAGGAGGAGCAACTAGTGAAGATTTTGGCTCCATTGAGAATCTGATTCTTTCATTTGGTGTTCTATTATTCATTCTATTGTTAAACCGTTTCACAAAAGGATTTCTGCAATCATTGTCTGTGTTAATTGGAATTATAGCAGGTACAGTTGCTGCTTCCTTTCTTGGAAAAGTTAATCTTTCCCCAGTAAAAGAGGCAAGTTGGTTTCATTTCCCTGAAGTTTTCTATTTTGGAACCCCAAGCTTTGAAATTGGCCCGATTCTTACAATGTTAATTGTTGGATTGGTCATTGTCATCGAATCAACTGGAGTTTTCTTTGCACTAAGCAAGATTACCGAAACACCATTAAGTGAAAAGGATTTAACGAGAGGGTATCGTGCAGAAGGGGTAGCAATTACGTTAGGTGGACTATTTAATGCATTTCCGTATAATACCTTTGCCCAAAACGTTGGTCTTGTACAGCTTTCAAAAGTTAAAACCGTCCATGTAGTTGTAGCCGCTGGTGCAATCCTTGTTTTCTTAGGATTCATTCCTAAAATCGCTGCTTTTGCTACCATTATCCCAACACCAGTATTAGGCGGAGCAACGGTTGTTATGTTTGGAATGGTTGTTTCTTCTGGAATCAGAATGCTGAGTAGCGTTGATTTCACGAATCAAGCTAACTTATTGATTATGGCTTGTTCGATTTCCATTGGTTTAGGCGCGACTGCAGTTCCTACTTTATTTGACCAACTCCCTTCCGCTCTACGTATTATAGTAAGTGATGGGATTATTACCGGAAGTATTGCAGCAATCCTGTTAAATCTGCTATTCAACGTAACAGCAAGTAAGAAAAGCACTAGTTCTTCTCTTATTAGCACACAAGAGGTAAAGGAAACTAATCCTTTTTAACTAAGCTAGTTTTGCACACAAATAAAAGCTGACAAAATGTCAGCTTTTATTTACCTCTTTATTTATTTTTTAATAATTGTCCGTTTCATTGTTTTCAGTCTTACTTGCTCTGGATCGACCTGAATTCTCGCTACATTTGTTTTCATCGCTGCTTCAGCAACTGCGGCAGCTACTGCTGGCGCTACTCTTGGATCAAAAGGACTTGGAATTACATAATCTTCATTCAACTCAGAGTCCGAAATTAATCCTGCAATTGCTTCCGTTGCTGCTTTCTTCATTTCTTCGTTAATTGTTGTCGCACGAACATCTAAAGCTCCACGAAAGACACCTGGAAATGCCAATACATTATTAACTTGATTTGGAAAATCAGACCTTCCTGTTCCAACTATAGCAGCACCTGCTTCTTTCGCCTCGGCAGGGCTTATTTCTGGTATCGGATTGGCCATCGCAAAAATGATTGCATCCTTATTCATCGTTTTTACCATCTCTTTTGTTAGCGTACCTGCGATAGAAACACCAATGAATACGTCTGCTTCTTTAATCGCATCATGTAAGTCTGTTACTTTCTTATCGTTTGTATATACTGCTACTGCTTCTTTTGCCGGATTCATCCCAATAGTTCTCCCAGAATAAATAGCTCCTTTGGTGTCACATAAAATCATATTTTTCACGCCATAGGAAAAGAGAAGTTTCGTAATAGCTATTCCTGAAGCACCAGCCCCATTTATAACAATCTTTAAATCCTTCATTTTTTTGTTTACAAGCTTAAGCGCATTGATAAGTCCAGCCAAGGTTACAATCGCAGTACCATGCTGGTCATCATGAAATACAGGAATATCCAATTCTTGCTTTAATCGTTCTTCTATCCCAAAACAATAGGGGGCAGCAATGTCTTCTAGATGAATCGCACCAAAAGTAGGAGCCATCAATTTCACCGTTTCCACTATCTTATCTTCATCTGTTGTATTTAAGGCTATAGGAAAAGCGTCTACCCCCGCAAAGATTTTAAATAAGATTGCTTTTCCCTCCATAACCGGAAGAGATGCCGCTGCTCCAATATTCCCCAAACCGAGTACAGAGGTGCCATTTGTTACAAGCCCTACCATATTACCTTTCATCGTAAAATCATATACAGCTTCTGGATTTTTAAAAATTTCTTTACAGGGCTCTGCAACACCTGGAGAATAAGCTAAACTTAAATCCTCGGCATTTTTCACTTCTACCTTTGCATGTATTTCCAATTTTCCTTGTTTGACTTGGTGCATATGTAAAGCTTCTTCTCGTAAAGACATTTTATCTCTCCCTTATTAGCGCAATTTCCTCAAACATTATTGCTTTCTTTAATTGGGCATTTTCTAGATAGTTGCCTTCCTATCTAAGATGATAAATCTTAAAAACGAAAAAAGAAACGCTTTCAAAGAAAAAACACCTAATCTCTAATGAAATATGATCCAAATAGTTATTTTTGATCACTAGAGGTTTTATGAATAGCTCCCCACCTAAAAATGTTTAGGTGAGGGTATTATATGCAAGTTAATGTGCGATAAATCTACATTACTGTGAAATACGCTAACACCTTTTGCCCACTCATTATCTTTTAGCTATATCCACACTAATTTCATGTTGCTTATCAACAGAGATTAATACATCTACCATATGAATAAAGAGGCCATTTTCCACTACTCCTACTATATTATTCAAGGTCTCATGTAATTGACTGGGATTTTGGATACTAGGAAAAGAACAATCTACAATATAATTTCCGTTATCTGTCACATAAAGTTTATCATCTTTGAACCGCATCTCTGTTTTACATCCTAATTTTCGAATGGCTCTCTCTGTTTGTTTATATCCAAATGGCACTACTTCTACAGGTAAAGGAAATTGCCCTAATGACTGAACTTTCTTACTGCCATCAGCAACAACTACAAAGGTTTTAGCAGCACTAGCAATTATTTTTTCTCGCAGTAATGCTCCGCCTCCTCCTTTTATAGCAAAGAAATTAGCATCAATTTCATCTGCACCATCAATAGCAACATCTAATTCTTCTACTTCATTTATATCAACCAGTTGAATCCCATATTCCCTAGCCAATTTTTCTGTAGCCTTTGATGTAGCAACTCCTTTTAATTCCATTCCTTCCTTAATCATTTCTCCCATTTTTTTAATTACATAATAGGCAGTAGATCCTGTTCCAAGTCCAACGGTCATTCCATCTTTTACATATTGAATTGCTGCAGTTTCTCCAACTAATGCTTTTTCATCTAGTCTATCCATTCTGTTCACCTACACACTTATTTTGTCATCATCTATATTGTCATTCTCCCTTCTATAATAGATGATATATCCTTCTCTTTCATCTATTTTCACGAAAAATTTTCACTGAATTATATTTTCATATTATTTTTTCCTCTATTCACATTATGTAACGTCTTACATTTTAAGGAAATCACATCAGCTTGTTATTAATATCCCAAGTATCCTTTCATTTACTTCTATTGTTACTCTGTAAAATCCAAAATAAAAAAGAAGTCTATTACTTAATAATTGAAACTTTTGCTTTAAATTACCGTATATCTAGTAAAAAAAGATAAGGGTGTTAACAAAATGAGTTTTGTCATTACTGTTTTAATCATATTTTCTGTACCCCTAACACGCATCATAACTGGCCATTTAGAAGCACAGACAAAATTAAAACGAGCCATGTTAAAGGATCAGCTAAAACTTGAAAAATTAAAATATGAAAATTTCTTATTGGAAACGAATAAATTGAAGTTAGAAGTGGAGAAGATGGAGAAAGAAAATAATTTATTGGAGAAGAATTGATTGTGGTTTGTTTTCTCATAAATGCCTTACTAAAACCGCAGGCTGAATACACTATGCTTTCCGTAGGGACGTGAAGGGTATTCAGCCTGCTATGGCTTTATTTAGTAACTCATTTATAAAAACAAAATAACAATTAATTATTCCATTTATAGCAAATAAAACTCTTTCTATATAAACAATAACAAACTTACTGCCATCACAGCCATTCCGGCAATCAGTCCATATATGGATAAGTGGCCTTCGTCATATTTTTTGGCAGCTGGCAATAATTCATCTAATGAAATAAAGACCATGATTCCTGCTACTGCTGCGAAGATAAGGCCGAACATCACATCATTTAGAAATGGCATTAAGATAAGGAATGCAACTAAGGCGCCAACTGGCTCTGCTAATCCTGATAAAAAGGAAAGTTTAAATGCTTTTTTTCGGTCACCTGTCGCAAAATAAACTGGTACTGCGACCGCAATTCCTTCTGGGATATTATGTATTGCTATTGCAACTGTGATTGCTACACCAAGTCCTGGATCTTGAAGAGCTGCAGTAAAGGTTGCAATTCCTTCTGGGAAGTTGTGAATGGCAATAGCAAGTGCTGTAAAGCTCCCCATTTTCAAAAGGGAATGGTCTGTTTGCTTTACATTTGATTTATTAATGTCTTCTACTTTTTTCAGCTCATGGGGGTTTCCTTGCTCTGGTACGAATTTATCAATAAAAGCAATTAACAATATCCCCCCAAAGAATCCTGCAACAGTTAGCCAATTCCCTGTTTGCTGTCCTAATGATCCGACTAATGCATCTTTCGCTTTAACAAAAATCTCAATCATCGATACATAAATCATCACACCCGCAGAGAAGCCGAGCATCCACGAGAGAAACTTCGTATTAGTTGTCGATGTGAAAAAAGCAAGCATACTTCCAATCCCAGTAGCAAGACCTGCTAATAACGTTAAACCAAAGGCAACCAATAAATTTTCGGGCATATAAATCCCCCTTTATCCATCTGTATTATTCCGACGCTTTTTCATTTATATAAAAATTATACCTTCATTAAAAAATGTTTCTCTTAGGAAAAATCTTAACCAATTTCCAAATATTCGTCAATCCATATCTACAAATTGAGTTTATTTGTTTTCATGGAGCAATACACAAATACTATTTTTGATAATAATGAAGACGACTCGTTTTAATTATACGCAAAAAAGAAAATTTCTTTCCTTTCATTTTATTTATTTCTTAATGAACATGAAATCCTCTTTAAAAGCCTTTTTCCTACTTTTATTCATCCCCTTATATATTCTTTTTACTCCTTCCGTGATAATGGTACTTCCAATTAGATCGATAGCGATATTTCCATTAATCATTTTGATTACGTAATAAGAAAGTGTACCAATGCCCATATCCATCATGACAAATCGCTTCATTTTCGAAAATTCAATTACTACAATGATTATTTGTTTTTTAGTCTCTTTATTCATTTCCTCCATCTCCCCTTTGAATTTAGAGTATGAAAGAAAGAGATTGTCCAATGTGAAAAATTATTTACACAGGGCTAATTCAATCGTTACTGCTAAACATTTGTCCATAAAAAAAGCAAAAGAATAAAAGGTCTCTTTTGCTTTTTGACTAAAATTTTTTTATCCTATATCAATTTTTTATAAGGACAGATAATTCCCCTGAAAAAACTTCTTCCTCTTTATCATTATACGTACTAAGCAACACTGTAAGAATTCCAGTAGCACTTTTATTTTGCTTTTTTTCGAGAACCTTTACCATTGTATACAGCTCATCACCTGGAAAAACTGGTTTTAAAAATTTTATATGATTCATTTCCGTTCCAGCAATAACATCCTCCCCATATTTCTCTTCTTCTACCCAAAGCTTAAAAGAAATGGCTAAAGTATGTATACCTGAAGCGATTATTCCATTAAATCTGCCTTCTTTCGCTTTCTCCTCATTCAAATGCATGTATTGAGGGTCAAATTCTCCTGCAAACTTCATTATCTCTTCTTTTGTCACTTTAAAAGATTTTGTTTTAAAACTTTGTCCAATTGTAAATTCATCTAATTTCATGTTTACCCTCTTCTATTAGTTATATATTCTAAAACTTAACTTGATTATTTATGAAGGCTGTTTTCGTAAAGTTTGTTGCAATATGTGAGCAGCCTTCATAAGGAATATTTTAAATCGTCGTAAGACAAGTATTTTCTATTAATTAAAACTCCCTATTTTATTACTTTTATGAATATCTTCCGTCCCTGCTTCTATGGCTGTCATGTAGTAATTACACTTATGATTAATGACTTCCATTGTCTTATTTAATTCTTCTAGCTGTGCCTCCACAGCAGCCTTTCGTTCTAAAAACATATCATATCTTTGCTGTAAGGTGGAATCCCCTTCCGAACACCAGGCAATAAATCCTTTAATTTCCTTAATAGGCATCCCAGTAGATTTTAGACACTGAATGATCTTTAGTGATTCAACATCCGATTCTTTAAACACTCGAGTGCCATTCGGAGTACGTTCCACAAAAGGCATTAGCCCCTCCTTATCGTAGTAACGCAAGGCGTATACGGTGAGATTTAATTCTTTCGCCACTTCACTGATAGAATAAGTCTTCATCCTTTTTCTTCTCCCTCTTGATATAGATTTTGAGTTAACTCTATGTTTTAAACAGCATCCTAACACGCTGTTTACTACCTGTCAAAGATTTAACTTAAATCATAATATTTATGCTTATCACTTGACCTAGAGTTAACTATAGGGATTATTCTAATTTAGTAAGAGAGACAATGAATAAAAAATAAGTTCAGTAATACATACTCTCTTAAAAAATTAAACTATTGGAGGTTTTTCAAAAATGATTTCAGCTAAAGCAAGAGCAGTCAACGGTCCGGATAAATCGTTTCGAGCAACTGAAATTAACAGACGGGACCTTGACTTACACGATGTTCTAATCGAAATTAAATATGCAGGCATTTGCCATTCTGACATCCATACTGCCCACGGTGAATGGGGTCCTGTTAACTATCCTCTTGTCCCCGGTCATGAGATTGCAGGAATTGTTACGGAAGTAGGGACAGAAGTAACAAAATATAAAGTTGGTGACCGAGTAGGTGTCGGATGTATGGTGGACTCCTGTGGAAAATGCGAGAACTGCTTAAGAGGCGAAGAACAATACTGCCTAAAAGGAAACATTCCAACATACGCTGGTGTAGACAAATATGGTGAGCCTACACAAGGCGGCTATTCTACCCATATTGTTGTGACAGAGGACTTTGTTGTTGGAATTCCTGATAATATTGAACTTGACGCTGCAGCACCATTGCTTTGTGCGGGTATTACAACCTATTCCCCATTAAATCGCTGGGGAGCAGGTCCAGGAAAGAAAGTAGCGATTGTTGGAATGGGTGGTCTTGGACATATGGCTGTTAAGATTGCACATGCTATGGGTGCCGAAGTAACCGTACTATCACAATCATTAAAGAAAAAAGAAGATGGCTTAGAATTTGGTGCAGATTACTACTATGCTACAAACGATCCAGAAACATTTGAGAAACTTGCTGGATCATTTGACTTAATCCTTAACACTGTAAGTGCAAAAATCAACCTTGATTCTTATTTTTCCTTGCTTACTCTTGACGGTACGATGGTAAATGTCGGTGCTCCTGGAGAGCCACTGTCATTGAATGTGATGTCTCTAATCGGGCACCGTCGTTCATTTGCTGGTTCCATGATTGGAGGTATCCGTGAGACACAAGAGATGTTAAATTTCTGTGCAAAAAATCATATTGCTCCAAAAATCGAAGTAATTTCAGCCGACCAAATTGATGAGGCATATGAACGTGTCTTAGCTTCAGATGTTAAATATCGTTTCGTCATTGATACTAGTACCATGTAAAACTATTATTCTATTTGTACTTTAATCAACTGAAAATACAAAAATCGAGTAATCATTGGAATAGATTACTCGATTTTTATTTAGTTATGCATTTACCCCTTAACTCTTTTAGACCGCTTCATTCCCATGAACATTCTCGTCAGGAATCAATAGCAACCCTAATTCATGATGATCCCCTTCATATAAAGCCCTTTGGACGAAACGAATTTCACCATGAGCATCAAACACTTCCAGTTTACAATGGGCAGAATTTTTTTGTAATGCTTTATATAACTGATTTTTATCTTGAACTGGAATACTATTTACCTTAGAAATCATTTCACCAATTTTCAGCTCCATTTTATCTGCTGGAGAATCTGGCACAATTCCTAATATTACCACGCCATTATTTTTTCTAGAAAAATAGAAGGATTTGTTCTTTTCATTGTTTCTCTGCTTTCTTGTAATCCACTCACGTCCAATAATTGCTACTAACACGAAACCGAGTGAAGAAATTGGGAAGAAATAAGCAGCAGCTCCACCTACAATAATAATAGAACCTAGAATAATAATATTTCTTCCTACATTTCGAATCGCAATAATCGGGTGTTCCCCTTGAATTTCCATTTTAGATCCAATCAAGAAAGGAACCAAGAGGAGAGAATAGGTTTGATCTCCTACAGTAAACATTGGCCACCATTCAAATGGAATCGTTAATACTCCTGAAGGGACAAATAAAAATACTGGTAAGATCCACGCTCTCTCTAGTAAATGAATGCCTATAGCTTGACCACGTTTACTTTTCTTTAACCGCGGCGAAGTTCCGTTAACTCCATTTTTACGAACAAATATTCCCTCGGAAATAATTAATAAGCCTAACAAAATAACTGCCGTCGGAAAAATATATTCGGATGAATTTAGATTACTTTTAGAAAACAAGAAATAATCCCATCCATAGAACAAAGAAACACTGCTAACTACTATTCCTAATCCAGCTGTGTATACAGGAGACATTATTCTCGTTTTTCCAATCAACACTAATACGATCGAAATGACTCCTGTAAAAATAATAAATTCCATTGGAACTACTAAAACAAGTCCGATAGAAAGAACGGATACACATAATCCGCTGATAAGCCCCAATGGCAACAATTGTTTCAGTTCAAAGTAAGCGTTCTGTGCTCTTACCGTAAAATTTCTTCTTTCTTTTTTTACTCTAGTAACCCCTAAAAAAGCGGCAAATAAAAACGATAAATAGAAAACCGGATTCAAAAATAGTTTCCCAAATCCTTTTAAAAGCTCGAGCAACCAATCTTGCCACATAATACTTCCCCCATCCTTACAATAGCTTCCCATCTATTCATTCCTTGTTTTAAAGGAACTTAATCTTTTATAGTATAAATCTATTATATTCTACTAATATGGTAATAGAAAGACTATGCGGAAGAAATATTATCTCTTTTTGTAACTATTGTAAGTATTGGGCTTATTATAAATAGAAATGATTTTTAGTTTCCTAAACAAAGCCAACAACCTAATAAGGTCATTGGCTTATCTCAACTTTTATTTTGTTTTTGCAATAGTAGATTTTACTTTTGCTACTACATTTTCCACAGTAAATCCGTACTCTTCGAAAAGTTTATCGGCAGGTGCAGATGCTCCGAAATGATCAATCGTGATGTGTTCTCCTTTTGATCCAATATATTCTCTCCAACCAAGAGAGGCACCCGCTTCAATGGCGACACGTGCTTGAATGGTTTCTGGCAATACACTCTCTTTGTATTCAGCGGATTGTTTTTCAAAACGATCCCAACTTGGCATACTTACCACATTTACAGAAATTCCTTCTTCTGCTAATGCTGCTTGCGCTTTAATCGCAAGGGATACTTCTGATCCTGATGCTAAGATTAATGCCTGTGTTTCATCTTTGGATGTAGAAACAGTGTAAGCTCCTTTTTTTACACCTTCATATGCTTCTGCTTTTGTTAAATCTAATGTTGGTAAGTTTTGTCGTGTCAATACTAGTGCTGTTGGTGTATCTGTACTTTCTAGAGCAAGTTGCCATGCTGCTACTGTTTCTTGCGCATCCGCCGGACGAATAATTGATAGACCTGGCATTGCACGCAGAGAAGCTAATTGCTCGATTGGCTCATGTGTAGGGCCATCTTCCCCAACTGCAATACTATCATGTGTGAATACATACGTTACCGGCAATTTCATCAATGCCGCTAAGCGAATTGCTGGACGTAAATAATCAGAAAATACGAAGAAGGTTGCTCCGAATACTTTTACCCCACCATGTAGTGCTAAACCGTTTAACGCTGCACCCATGGCGAATTCACGTACGCCAAACCAAATATTTCTTCCAGCATACCCATCGATTGCAAAGTTTTTCTCAGCGGTCATGAATGTTTTATTGGACCCTGCCAAATCAGCAGATCCACCAAATAAGAATGGAATTTCTTTTGCTGCTGCTTGAATTGTTTTACCAGAAGAATCTCTTGTTGCCATAGAATCTCCAGCATGAAATTCAGGTAAGCTTCCTTGTAAATCAGCTGGTAGCTCTCCTTTTATCGCTGTTTCTAGTTGAGTTGCTAATTCTGGATATGCTGCTTTATAGCCTTCATATAACTCATTCCAAGCTTGTTCTTTGTCTATGCCTTCTTTTGCCAAGGCTGCATAATGTTCTGAAACCTCTGTTGGAATATGGAATGCTTCTTCATATTGCCAACCGTATGTTTGTTTTGCTAAAGTAGTTTCCGAAGCTCCTAGCGGTGCACCGTGTGACGCTGACTTACCACCCTTATTTGGAGAACCATATCCAATTACTGTTTTCACTTCGATTAGTGTAGGGATATCTGATTGCTTTGCCTTTGTAATTGCCTTATGAATTTCCTCCACATCGTTTCCATCTTCCACTCTGATTACTTCCCAACCATACGACTCAAAACGCTTTTGAACACTTTCAGAGAATGACAGATGTAAATCACCATCTAAGGAAATACCATTGGAATCATATAATACTACTAGTCTTCCTAATTTTAAGTGACCTGCAAGCGACGCTGCTTCTGCAGATACCCCTTCCATTAAATCGCCGTCCCCACAAATACTGTACGTATAATGATCTACTACTGGGAAATTATCTTTATTATAGGTGTCTGCCAAATGTCTCTCTGCCATAGCCATCCCAACTGCCATCGCAATTCCTTGGCCAAGTGGACCAGTTGTGGCTTCTACACCTGGCGTATGACCATACTCTGGATGGCCAGGAGTTTTACTTTCCCATTGGCGGAAGTTTTTTAAATCATCAATGGTCACATCATATTGAAACAAGTGCAAAAGGCTATAAAGAAGCATCGAACCATGGCCTGCCGATAAAACGAAACGGTCACGGTTGAACCAATTAGGATTAGCCGGATTGTGATTCATTTCTTTAGCCCATAGTGTGTAAGCCATTGGTGCTGCTCCCATCGGCATTCCCGGATGACCAGAGTTTGATTTCTCAATGGCATCAATGGATAAAGTACGAATTGTATTAATTGCTATTTTCTCGATATTTGTAACAACTGTGTTACTCATAGTATCATTCCTTCATCTTTTTATTTTGATATTCTCAAAAGGTAGTCTCCTTGCGATAACATGCCGTTCTTCAAATAAACACACCTGTTCATTCTAATTTTAGTAGCCTCTAAATAACAAACTTCCTATTCTTTGATTTTTTTCAACAAAGATGTTTTTCTAATTCCCCAATAGCTTCTACTCTTCTTTCATGTCTTCCGCCTAAAAATTCTGCTTGAAGCCATGTGTCTATAATTAATAATGCCAACCCTTCTCCTGTAACTCTCTCTCCTAAACAAAGGATATTGCTATTATTATGCTCTCTAGTAGCTTTTGCCGAAAAAACGTCTCCAGCTACAGCTGCACGTATGCCAGTTATTTTATTTGCTGCAATACTCATGCCGATACCAGTTCCACAGCAAAGAATTCCTAATTCATTTTGACCTGCTACAATAGACTCCCCTACGATTTTCGCATAGTCTGGAAAATCGACACTTTCTCTACTATGACAACCAAAATCGTTAACCTCTATTCCTTGTTCCAATAAATATTTTTTTACTGCTTCTTTTAAGGCAAATCCACCATGATCACATGCTATAGCTAACTTCATGCTCCTCACCCTTTCTATTAATTAGAACCTGAAAGATAATACGATTATTTTTCGAATCATTCCATTCTATCTTTTCAACATGTTCATTTTATCACATGAGACACTTCTTGATGTATACGTTTTCATATTCAAAATTGTTTAACTTTTTGTATAGTATAGTGATTACAAAAATACATAGTAAACAAATAAAAATACTCCACTTTATGTATGTAAGAGGAGTATTTTTATCCAATTAGCAAGGCTTATGACTCAATTAAAACTTTAATTTCGTCACCAGCCATCACTTTTTCAAAACCATTACGCCATTCATCAAGAGATACGATTTTAGTAATCATTTTATCGGTATCAATTTTTCCATCCTCAAGCAATTGCAAGGCAATATCCCAAGAGCTTGGTTTTTGAGAACGGCATCCTATATAATTAATTTCTCTTTGAATAATGGATTCTTGATCAATCTCATTTGTTTTCTTTGCAAATAATCCTACTTGAACGAAGGTCCCTTTTTTCTTAGTTAGTGCAAGACCTTGGTTTACAGCTGGAACAGCACCAGAGCAATCAAATACTTTATCCGCCCCATATCCATCTGTATACTTATTTACTACTTCACTTAAATTTTCTTGTAACAGGTCAACAACCACATCAATGCCTATGTCTTTCGCTAGATCTAATCTCTTTCTATCTTTTGTGATACCAGCCAAAATGACGAATGCCCCTTGGGATTTTACTACTTGACTTAGTAACAATCCAATCGGACCAGGACCAAATACTAATACTACATCTTTTTCATCAATGGTTGTTTTTTCTAATGCAGCATGGACACAACAAGCTAATGGCTCCGTTAATGCCGCTGCTTCTAAACTAACATTCTCCTTTAATACATGAACGCTTTCTTCTCTAGCAATCACATACTCTGCCATACTACCATTTACTTGTGTGCCAAGTCCTGTTCGATTCGGACAAAGGTTATAGTCTTTTTCTTGACAATAGATACATTCTCCGCAAGTTGTAAAGGTTGTTTCACTTGTTACTCGATCTCCAATCTTTACTTTGGATACATCTTTACCGACCTCGACCACTATACCAGAAAATTCATGTCCTAATACAACAGGTGTATTTTTGCTATTATACTGCCCTTTAAAGGTATGGATATCTGATCCACAAATTCCTGTAAAGGCAACCTTTATTTTTACTTTATCATCATATGCAGAAGGCTCATCGATTTCGATTAGCTCCATTTCATCATAGCCTGATTTTAATTTAGTGATAGCTTTCATTGATTACATCCTCCTAAGTTTTTTTAATCATTTAAAGCTGGATTAAAATACACCTTGGAAAAGTTGAGAAACCTTTAATACTAACCAGTTCAGCAAGTTTCCTCCAGTGTCTAAATTGGATACTTGAGTAGCTCCTCCTGGCATTTCAAATGATCCACCTTCAAGCATTTGCGTAAATACAGGTGCAAAATCAGTTGCCATATACAAGGAAAGCGCTATCATAATTGTACCCACAATAACAGAATGGATGATATTTCCTTTTCTAGAACCAACAATGAATGCTACTAAAAACGGAATCGTTGCAAGGTCACCAAAAGGAAGTACTTGGTTTCCTGGAAGAATAACTGCTAGGAATAATGTAATTGGGACTAAAATAAGTGCAGTTGACATAACAGCTGGATGCCCAACAGCTAGTGCCGCATCTAGACCAATATATAATTCTCTACCAGCATAACGTTTTCTCAAGTAATCACGTGCAGCTTCAGAAATTGGTAGTAAACCTTCCATTAAAATCTTAACCATACGTGGTAATAAAAGCATAACTGCTCCCATTGAAATACCAACTTGGAACACATCTCCTACGTTGTATCCAGCTAGAATTCCGATAAGAATCCCTAAGATAAAGCCCATCATCATAGGCTCTCCAAAAATCCCCATTCTTTTTTGAATAACGTCGGGATCTGCTTTAATCTTTTGTAAGCCAGGAATTTTTTCAATTAATAAACCAATTAAAATACCAAGTGGTGCGAATGCTGCTGTTGAAGCAGTTGGGAATGTAATTCCTGGTAATCCATAAAACTTTTCAACCATTGGCTGTGTTTTATCTGCAATAATTAACACAATTACTTCATAAACAACCGCACAAAGGATTGCAAAAATCCAGCTATTTGTTAAAATATAACCAGTTGCACCAGCGGCAATAAAATGCCAGTAATTCCAAATGTCTACATTTAATGTTTTCGTTAATTTTAGGAAAATCATTAATAAGTTTACGCCCAAACAAATCGGTAAAAGGATTGCTGCAACTGGTGATGCCCAAGCACCTGCTGCTGCCGCTGGCCAACCAGCATCAATTACATGTAAGTTCAAACCAAATCTTTCAACCATCGCTTGTGCAGCTGGCCCTAAGCTGCCTGTAAGAACGCCAATAACTAAATTAATACCGACAAATCCAATTCCAATTGTTAAGCCGGAACGAAATGCCTTTTTAAACCCTGTACGAAATATAAGTCCAATAATAAGTATGGCAATTGGTAAGATAACGGTTGGTCCTAAATTAAGGACGTACTGTACTCCATCTAAAAGTTGACTCATTTTGAATCTCCTCTCATCACATTATTTATATTTGTGTATCCTATACACCAAGGAAAGGATAGTAGGCAGGTTCCCCCGCCTCTATTGTCTCAGCTGAGATTTCATTCTTAGATGATTTAAAATTACTTTTTGAAATGATTAATAATTTGCTGATCAATTTGCTCCATGCCGATTCCACTAATATATCCAGTTGCTACAATAGCAGGAATATCATATTGTTTTGGAAGGATTGTCGTTGATACGATTAAATCTGCGTCCCCTTGAAGAGAAGAAACCTCTGCTATTTTGCATTGAACAACTTCTGCATTAAGATTGTTGTCCTTTACCAAATTTTCTACACGGTTACATACTACTGTTGATGTTGCAATACCAGCTCCACAAGCTACAAGAATTTTACCTTTTTTCATTTTAAAAATCTCCCTTCGATTTGTGTATTATCTATATAGAAGCAATTCATTTTTTTCTGTCTAACCCTTTAACATGCACGTTATTTTTTTAAATATCTTAGAATTTCTTTATCTAACTCCTCCATCCCTATTCCACTTATATAAGCGGTTGCACTAAGTGCAGGAATAGAATATTTTGTTGGCAATATGGTACTTGCAACGATTAAATCTGCATTAGACTGTAAACTTGCAACTTCTGCTATTTTGCATTGAACAAGCTCCACTTTTAAATTTTCTCGTTTAACTAATTCTTCTAAATGATCAAGAACCACTGTTGAAGTTGCAATTCCCGCACCACATGCAACTAGTATTGTGCGCCTGTCCAATCTACCTCACCACCTTTCATGAAATGTTAATGCTTTGAAATAATGCTGTTATATCTGATTTGTCTTTCGCATGGATAAGCTTTTCTAAATGATCCTCAACTTGAATAACTTGCATCAATTCTTGTAAAACCTCAATTTGACTATGTGGTTGATTCAAGCCAAGCATCAATACCGCTTGCACCTCAGTTGTTTTCGTATTATCTTCCATTAAATGAAAGGATACTGGTTTTTCTAAGACAGAAACGGCAATAAATTGCTCCACTACATGTTCCGGATCTGTATGAGGGATAGCGATACTATAATTATTGACACTGAGTCCCGTTGGAAAGATTGATTCTCTCTCCTTAATTTTTGGAAGGAATGATTCCTTTACAAGTCCCTGCTCAAATGCCTTCTCATACATTGTATTAAAAAGTTGATCTTGATTTTCTACCTTTAAACCGACGTTAACTAAGCTTTCTTTTATAAATGAAGCAACTGCCATTTTAAACCCCTCCGCTTTCACTTAACTTTAAGCATACTTTTTGATAGTTTCGTATAATTGGTTTGAATCATTGCTATTAGTTAGTTTGCTGATATCTTCTCCATTTTTTGATAAACTCATAAGCTGTCTTAGTGCGTAAAGATGCTTATGCTTATCTGTTGATGCAAGCACTACAATAAAATATACTTTTACATCGTCATTAAAAGGGATACCATCTTCTATTTTTAATAGGCTCATGCCGACTTTATTTACACCGGCTTCAGGACCAGCATGAGGAATTGCAATAACATTTCTTAGTAAAATATGCTGTACCATTGTTGGATACTGTTTCATCATTTCTTCTACATAATTTTCTGTAATATTTCCATTTTTCAACAGCTGATTCGCCGCCATTTGTATTCCATGCTGCCAATCTGCTACACTTTTCACCACTGTAATCATTTCAGGTGTCAGTAAGGATGCTAGCGATAAATCCATTTTTGTCATTCGCTCTTGGGATTCAGTAGCAGTAGTAATAGAAAAATGTTCCTGCAAAGCATTTCTCAAGGAAGCTTTATCTTTTATGGAAGCATATTTCTCAATTTTCCCCATTAATTGCTCAATGTTTATTACATTTGTATTTAAGCCAAATATTTCTCTTAATACTCTTTGTCTAAGCTGGACTTTTTCAAAATCTGTTAATATGCGATTAATGACAAATTGTTTTGTATCCGTTTGCAATGCTACTGGTGAAAAAATAATATCAATTTGATAATTTAATTGTTGAAATTCCCTAATGGATAAAGCCTGATGAAAATAAAATTCAGGAAATAATTCACGTAATGTACTTTCCATTAAGCGTGAAATAGATACGCCATTAGGACAAACAACTACTGCTTTCTTCTTCTTCTGAATGGTTTCTCCTGAGCTAATTAAATGTCCTCCGATAAAGATAGTGATGAACATTAATTCACTTTCTGGTATAGGACATCCTATATATTCCTCTACTGGCGTGATAGAATCCTTTACAATAAAATGAATCGTTTCGAATTCTTCACTTACTTTTTCCATCATCGTGTAATTCGTCGTTAGATTATACTTCATTCGGTAATAAGCGGGCTTCATATGAAGTACTAGTCTTCCAAGTAATGCCGCTTTATCCTTAAATGCAATACACGCTTTAGATTCAAAAGTATGAAGAAATATTTCTAAAGCTTTAGTCAACTCTGGAATTTGATGATCGGTTAAAAACTGTGCTGATAGTATTTTAGATGTCAGCAGCTGTAAGGTCATAAACAGATGTTCTTCTTTCGGAATTTGCTCAATATCTTTAATTAATATCTCAGCAGCAATATATTCTTTCGTATCTGACAAGGAACGATAATCAATATGATAAAAATCTTGAATTACTTTTCCATTTTGTATCCGCTTTAAAATTACTGCTAAAATATATGGTAAAAGATTAATCCGTTCATCAATGAACTGAAGATTTAAACTACTTTCCACTTCATCTAGCCTGTTCTTGATAATAGATAGATTGTCTTTCGATACACTAATAAACTTTTGAATATATACTTCGCCATTATAAATAGATAAGATATTTTCCAATACTTCCACTAATAATTTTCGAACATTCCATTCTTTCCCTTTTAATTCATATCCTTTTAATCTTGAATAATTAACCTCAAGTTCGTATGGCTCAATCATTTGCTGAACATTCTTCATATCCCGGAGGATTGTATTTTTACTAACCCCTAATGCACTAGTAAAATGAAGTAAGGAAATTTCTTCTTCGCTACTAATAATATACAATAGAATAAATTGAGCTCTTTCTGTTTCAGATGGAATATAATGCTTATCTGCTTGTTCATCTGTCTTTTCAGCAAATAATTCCATGATGACTGGACTAATGATGAATTTTCCACCGTTGGTTCTTTTTATAGCAGGATAATTATTTGATTCTAGCCAGTCATTGATTTTCTGAAAACTATAACTAACTTGTCTTCGGGATAGCTGAAATTTTTTCTCTAGCTTTATGTTAGAGGTATCAGGATTACTCAATACTTCCTTTAATAAAATATTACTTCTTTCATCAAGGTACATTATCTATCACCTCTTAACTTGATTTTATTGTAGCATGAATGAAATCATTATTGTATTCGCTTTCATTTCCATAACTAGTTTGTGAATTGTGTCACTAAGTGATTAACTTGCACAAAGTGCCTGCAAATTTTGCTATAGTGAAGTGAAGGACTATTTGCCAATATTGATTTATTCGCATTCATTCAGCAATTAAATATATCCCTTATTTTTACTATAATTATCTACTTTTTGCTACAAAAACTATCAATAAAGTTGACAGCTACTTATATGACAATTTTTATTTAATTGTTATTTCACAACAATTTCTAAAATCTTCCTTATACAAAAAAGAAGCTAATAACCATATTTCATGGTCATTAGCTTCTGAATGTTAGTTTAGTTCATTATTTTGTTTTTGAGATAGAAGATTTTACTTTCGCTACTACATTTTCCACTGTGAATCCGTACTCTTCGAAAAGTTTATCGGCAGGTGCAGATGCTCCGAAATGATCAATCGTGATATGCTCCCCTTTAGAGCCGATATATTCTCTCCAGCCAAGAGAAGAACCAGCTTCAATACCAACACGTGCTTGAACACTTTCTGGTAATACGCTCTCTTTATACTCAGCTGATTGTTTTTCAAAACGATCCCAGCTTGGCATACTTACAACATTTACAGAAATTCCTTCTTCTGCTAATGCTGCTTGTGCTTTCATTGCAAGGGATACTTCTGAACCAGATGCTAAGATTAAAGCTTGAGCTGCTTCTTTACCAGTTGAAACTGTGTAAGCACCTTTTTTCACGCCTTCGTATGCTTCAGCCTTTGTTAAATCTAATGTTGGCAAGTTTTGTCGTGTCAATACAAGCGCTGTTGGTGTATCTGTGCTTTCTACAGCAAGTTGCCATGCAGCAGCTGTTTCTTTTGCATCTGCTGGACGAATGATAGAAAGTCCTGGCATTGCACGTAATGAAGCAAGTTGTTCAACTGGTTCATGTGTTGGACCATCTTCTCCAACTGCGATACTGTCATGTGTGAATACATAAGTCACAGGCAATTTCATTAATGCTGCTAAGCGGATTGCTGGACGTAAATAATCAGAGAATACGAAGAATGTTGCTCCGAATACTTTCACTCCACCATGTAGTGCTAAACCGTTTAACGCTGCACCCATTGCGAATTCACGTACACCAAACCATATATTTCTACCAGCGTAACCGTCGATTGCAAAGTTTTTCTCAGCAGTCATTAATGTTTTGTTTGAACCAGCAAGGTCTGCAGAACCACCGAAGAATGCAGGCACAGCACTAGCAATTGCTTGAATTGTTTTACCAGAAGAATCTCTTGTAGCCATTGCATCCCCAGCATTAAATTCAGGAAGACTTTCTTGTAAATCAGCTGGTAGCTCTCCTTTGATTGCTGTTTCTAGTTGAGCTGCTAATTCTGGATGAGCTGCTTTATAGCCTTCATATAACTCATTCCAAGCTTGTTCTTTGTCTGCTCCCTCTTGCGCTAATGCTGCATAGTGCTCAGAAACTTCTGTTGGAACATGGAATGCTTCTTCGTAAGACCAACCATACGTTTGTTTCGCTAATTGTGTTTCGGAAACTCCTAGTGGTGCACCGTGTGATGCAGATTTTCCACCTTTATTTGGAGAACCGTAACCAATAACTGTTTTCACTTCGATTAATGTTGGTACATCTGATTTTTTCGCTTGTGCAATAGCTGCTTGAATTTCTGTTAAGTCATTGCCATCTTCTACTCGAATTACTTCCCAACCGTATGCTTCAAAACGTTTTTGAACACTTTCAGAGAAAGATAGATGTAAATCACCATCTAGGGAAATATCATTGGAATCATATAATACTACTAATCTTCCTAATTTTAAGTGACCTGCAAGCGATGCTGCCTCTGCAGATACACCCTCCATTAAATCGCCATCTCCACAGATGCTATAAGTAAAGTGGTCAACCACTGGATAATTCTCTTTATTATATGTTTCTGCTAAATGTCTTTCTGCCATTGCCATCCCAACTGCCATTGCAATACCTTGTCCTAGTGGACCAGTTGTAGCTTCAACACCTGGTGTATGACCGAACTCTGGATGACCTGGAGTTTTGCTTCCCCATTGACGGAAGTTCTTTAAGTCATCGATTGTTACGCCATAATTGAATAGATGTAACAAGCTGTATAATAGCATAGAACCATGACCTGCAGATAGTACAAAACGGTCACGATTAAACCAGTTAGGGTTAGCTGGATTATGATTCATTTCTTTTGCCCATAGTGTATATGCCATTGGAGCTGCGCCCATTGGCATTCCTGGGTGACCTGAATTTGATTTTTCAATTGCATCGATTGATAAAGTACGAATCGTATTGATAGCCAATTGTTCGATATTTGTTTTTACTTGATTACTCATTTTCCTCATCCTTTTTTATTTATTTAATGCTAGACGAATGCTAATTTAAGTACAGAAAGCAAGATCATTATTTAGCATTTCGCATAACTTTTATTTAAATTGAATTCCGTCTTTTTGAACGGCAAGCTCACCTGTTAAACAATTATTTTTTATCCATCTTAATATTTCATCCGCTAGTTCATTTGCAAGGATTCGATCGATAGCTGTCGGATTTGTTCCCATACAAAGTGCTTCATTAATTTCTGTATATTTCCAATCTACATCAAGCTTGCTGATTACAGAATCTTGGATTACTTCTTTTAATGCTTCGCTGTAGATTAAGACACTAGATGTTTTTGTATATGTATAGCTCTTAGTTATTGCGTCACATAAAGCGGTAATTTCTTCTTCCTCGTAATCAACTGCTAAATAGTTCCCATCCACCGCAAGCGAAATATCCTGCAGCATATTTGTTGAAGCATTCCCCTCAATTGAAAAGCCAAATAATCTTGGTTTATCATATTTTAAAGATTGGATGGTATCCTGAACCTTTAACACATTCTGAGTAATACTGTTAAGTGCTGTATCATACCCTAAAGTCCAATCATTTCCTCTAATATTATTAGAAATGGAAACTGGAACAAATAATGTACGAATGGCTTTTTTCGTTGCAATAGAAGTTTGCCATAATTCTTTTGCATCCGCATCACCAATTACAACTGTCATATCCACTGGAGCAAATGCTTGATCCCACTGATAATCTGATGGTGTAGCGCTTACCTTTAAGATAGAATGGCTTAAATATGGTGCATCACTAATCTCTTTCAACTCTGTATAAGTGATTTCACCGGACTCTCTGTCTATTTCAAGTCCTACTAGTTGATGCGTAGGAGATAAATCCTCATATAAACGATGAAGAATTTGTTTTACTCCTGAAGGCAAACAACCTAACACAATCACTCCAACCTTCAACACCTTACCCCCTAACCTGAACTATAAATAACTAAATGGCAATAATAAAAATATACAGAAAAAAATGCACATATCATTTGAAGAAAAATTATTTTTCTACTTTTTCATCTCAATGATATTTTTTTCCAAACTCATTATACCATACAACTTCCCAAGAATAAACCATACATATTTAGTATAACCTATTAATGGTACGTACAAGTTATAATATGTTTCATTTAATAAATTTGATGCTAATGGGTCCTATTCGCATGTCTACCACCTAGAAATTCTGCATTTAACCACGTATCGACAATTAAGCATGCCAATCCTTCACCAGTAACTCTTTCGCCTAAACAAAGGATATTACTATCATTATGTTCCTTTGTTGCTTTAGCAGAGAATACATCGCCGACAACCGCTGCACGTATGCCAGTGATTTTATTGGCAGCAATACTCATGCCAATTCCTGTTCCACAACACAAAATTCCTAATTGATTCTCTCCATTAACGATGCTTGTGCCAACCATTTTTGCGTAATCTGGAAAATCAACACTCTCTCTACTATGAGACCCAAAATCTACTACTTCTACATCAGTTTTAAGTAGATGTGCTTTTACTGTTTCTTTGAGCTGATATCCGCCATGATCACTAGCTATTGCTATTTTCATAAGCTCATCCTTCCTAGTTAAGATGCTTGTTTTTCAGATGTATTCTAACATAAAAGCAAGAATTTGTATTCGGTTTCAGATAAATTTTATAATTTTTTATATTTCGATATACTTATCCATTTATTGTTGATATGAAGATCAAAGAGGAATGGAGTCTTTCTCCATTCCCCTTTTACTCTTGCATTTTAAATAAATGAACATCGAAAAAAATGCAATTTTCCCCCTATGTTCATTTAGCGTAATAGAATATTTCGATTAAAAATCAAAATTATCTGGATCTGGACCAACTCGTTGATCCATGTTCAATGCATCAATTGTATCCATTTCTTCTTTTGTTAACATGAAATCAAAGACATTCCCGTTTTCGATAATACGATGTTCTTTCACGGATTTTGGAATGGTTACAATTTCATTTTGCAGATCCCAGCGTATAATAACTTGAGCAACTGATTTTTGATATTTCGATGCAATTTCCACTAATTCGGGTTGATTTAATAGTTGACCTTGCATTAATGGAGACCATGCTTCGACTTGAATTCCCTTCTCCTTGCAATAAGCAATTAATCCCTTTTGTGTTAGTCTTGGATGCAATTCGATTTGATTAATCATTGGTTTTATTTCTGCATCTTTCATTAATTCCTCTAAATGATGAATTTGAAAATTACTTACACCGATTGCCTTTACTTTTCCTGCTTTATATAGAGTTTCTAACGCTCTCCATGCTTCTTTATACTTTCCTTCTTTTGGCCAATGAATAAGATATAAATCTAAATAATTAAGCCCTATTTTTTCTAAGCTTACTTCATAAGCTTTTAGTGTTTCTTCATAGCCTAAATCCTCTGTCCATACCTTTGAAGTAATAAATAAATCTTCTCGTGTAATTCCTGCTTCCTCTATTCCCTTTTTAATACCCTCGCCAACACCAGATTCATTCGCATAAATGGCAGCTGTGTCAATGCTGCGATAGCCAGTTTTAATAGCAGAGCTTATAGCTTCTACAAGAACTTGGCCTTCTTCAACCTTAAATACACCTAATCCTAACCAAGGCATTTTTATTCCATTTGATAGTTTAATAGTATCTTGTAAGTTTTTCATCGTGATAAAACTCCTTCTTCTAATGAATTTTTTTCTAAAACTAAACTAAAACCAGTAAGGAAGATGGCAGCAATAACCATTAATCCACCCACCCAAGAAGTATGGATTAATCCAAGTGAATTAGTTACAATTCCTCCCAAATAGGAGCCGATAGCAATTCCTGCATTAAAGGCAGCAATATTAACAGCTGATGCAACATCTACTGCACTAGGTACATAGCGTTCTGCTAACATCACTACATACACCTGTAAGCCCGGAACATTCATAAAAGCCAATAATCCCATAAAAAGGATACTTATTAAGCCAATGGCCTTAAATGGAAGCGTAAAGGATAAGACAAACAGTACAATAGCTTGGATGATAAACATGTAAAATAACGCTTGAAGCGGATTTTTGTTGGATAACTTGCCCCCAATCATATTTCCAATAGCGATCGCAACTCCATACAATAATAAAATTCCTGCGACTGTATTTTGTTTAAACCCTGTTACTTCATGTAATAAAGGGGAAAGATAGGTGAAAACAACAAATGTTCCTCCATATCCTAATGCCGTAATTAGAAACAGCATTAAAAGACGTCCATTTGTGACTAAACGCAACTGGTCTTTAAATGTCGCTCGGCCTCCCTTAGATAAATTACCTGGCACAAGCACGCTATTTGCGATAAAGGCGATGATACCAATAATAACGATTGTGATAAATGCTAATCTCCATCCAAAATGTTGTCCGATGAATGTTCCAAATGGAACTCCCGTTACTGTTGCAACGGTTAATCCAGAGAACATGATAGAGATAGCACTTGCTCTTTTTTCTTTTGCTACTAGATCCGCTGCAATGGTAGAACCAATGGACATAAATATTCCGTGAGCGAAGGCTGATACAATACGTGCAATAAGTAAAATAGTAATGTTTGGAGCAAATGCAGCCATACTATTGCCAATAATAAAAACAATCATAATCCACAATAATAAAGATTTCCGAGAAAAATTTGCGGTAATTGCTGTCAAAACTGGTGCCCCAATTGTGACACCTAGTGCATAGATAGAAACAGTTAACCCCGCTGTTGTAATCCCTACATGAAAATCTTCAGAAATTAAAGGGAGTAAACCAACACTTATGAATTCAGTTGTCCCAATTGCAAAAGCACTAATAGCTAATGCAATTAAAGCGAAAGTATTCTTTTTTTGCTTCACTTTCCTTTTCCTCCTATAAATTTTATCGATAACCACTAGTGGTAACTTTTTGATCATCTTGCATTTTAACCGGTAAGTGTTATTATGAATCATATAATCCATATAGAAAAGTACGCACTTTTTTGTAATGTAGGAACCAAAAAGTTATATAGGTACAAAAAAGTTCCTATAAGATAGATGGAGGATATAATGGAAAATAAAAAATATAATATATCTGTTGAAGCGACTTTAGAAGTAATTGGAGGAAAATGGAAGTGTGTGATTTTGTGTCACTTAACACATGGCAAAAAAAGAACGAGCGAGCTAAAACGATTAATGCCGAATATTACGCAGAAAATGCTCACACAACAATTAAGAGAATTAGAAGAGGATGGCGTAATTAATCGGATAATCTATCAACAAATTCCACCAAAGGTAGAATATGAATTAAGCGACTATGGGAGAAGTCTAGAGCCTATTTTAAATGCTCTTTGTAATTGGGGAGAAACGCATATCACCAAAATTTACGGGGATAAAAGCTTAGTGTTGGAAGATAGTGTGTTAAATAAATAAGAAAAAAAAATCTCCTACAATGTGAAATAGGAGATTTTTTCTTGTTGATTTTTAATGAACCAAATATCGTATAGCAGTTTGTAATTGGATATCATTTTCTTCCTTCTGTTTTTCTTTTCTAACTGCTTCTTCCATCTTCGCAGCCATTTTTGTATCAATTATTCCCGTTACCTCAAGCGCATTTTTTTCTTGAAATGCTCTGACAGCAACTTCTGTTTGCGGGCTATAATAGCCATCTTGTCTATCCGTTGTAAACCCTAAGCTCGTCAGAATTTCTTGTGCATATTTGACTTGTTCATCATTATCTTCTAGCTTTAATGAATCTACAATTTGCAAAGGATGTGTATGATACAAATCCGTTTGCTTTACTTCAATAGTAGGCTTTATTCCTTGTTTATGAATCCAATTCCCATCAGGGGTTAGCCATTTTGAAACAGTTAATTTAATTTCGCTTCCATCATCCATATCAATTGGCTGCTGGACTGTCCCTTTCCCGAATGAATTCTCGCCAATTAGCGGATAATCTGCTCCCTCATTCAATGCAGCAGCTAAAATTTCTGATGCAGAAGCACTTCCATTATCAATCAACACGACGACTGGATATTCTTTTTCCTTCGATAAATCGGAATAAAACTGTTCCCGATCGCCATTTCGATTCTCTATTTGTACATATGGTTTACTGTCTGTTAAAAAATGCTCTGCAATTGCATTCACACTAGTTAGTAATCCACCTGGATTACCGCGGACATCCAAGATAAGGCCAGATATTCCGTTTTTCTCTAAACTACCCAACGCTTTGTCAAACTCACTTGCTGTATCTTTAGAGAAAGAAGTAATTTCGATATAGCCTATCTTTTCACCACCATCTTTTTTAATATCTGAATAAACCGTAACTTGGGGAACTTCGTCTCGAACAATCTTTACCTTTAACGACTTATCTACCGTTGTTCGTTTAATCTCTATTTCCACCTTCGTCCCTTTTTCCCCTCTAATCTTGCCGATTACATCGTTTAAGTCCTTACCTTCGACGCTTTCCCCATCTACTGAAATAATTTGATCCTGCGGTTTAATGCCCGCTTTTTCTGCGGGAGATCCTTTAATTGGGGAAACAATAATCATTTTGTCTTCTTCTATACTAATTTCCGCTCCGATTCCTTCAAATGAAGAATCTAATGCCTGTTCAAATTGCTTTGCCGCCTCTTGATCCATATATACGGAATATGGGTCCTCCAATGTAGCCAGCATCCCCCTTATCGCCCCGTCCTCTAGCTTCTGCTTGTCTACATTTTCTACATAATTCTGGAGAATTAACTGATAGGCTTTATCTAGTTTATAAAGAGAATTCGTCTCCATTGTTTGATCAATTGAATGTTCCTCCTGTCTTTTTTCTAAAACAGTCATTCCCATATATGTCATTCCTGACCCCACTAGTAAGGAGCCTGCCATGTAAACAGCCAGCATTTTTCGATTCATTTCAACCGTCCCTTCTTCCACATGCGATTGTATAATAGATACTTTCATGTATATGATGGGCTCGTACAACTTATGATTGATTCTGTCTTTTAATCCAATGGACACGAACCGAAAAGGGGCAAATCTATGCAATAGGGGGAGGTAGATGGGCATCTGGACCGAGCATGGATGGCATGGGAACTTTTCAATATGTAAAAGATGTTCCTCCATTTGGCCCAGCTCCAAAATTGAAACCAGCCCCTCCTGCCGTGCATGCTCACCCCCCCCCTAATGTTCAATAAGTGCTTATAAAAAAAAACGATGCTTTCGCACCGTTTTTTTCATTCTAGCCCTCTTACCTGCAATACCCGCATTGCATTTAAAACAGCAAGTAGAGTAACACCAACATCGGAGAAAACAGCTTCCCACATAGTCGCAATTCCAAAGGCTCCTAGCAGTAAAAAGAGTACTTTTATGCCTAAGGCGAAAATAATATTCTGCCACACAATTCGTCTTGTGCGCTTTGCAATAGATAGAGCCGTTGCTATCTTAGAAGGTTCATCTGTCATAATCACGATGTCAGCTGCCTCAATCGCTGCATCTGCACCTAACCCGCCCATCGCCATTCCAACATCCGCTCTTGCTAAAACAGGTGTATCATTTATGCCGTCTCCAACAAAGAGAATTTTTTCTTTTGCCTGTTTTTGTTCACCAAGTTTCTCTATTTTCTCTACTTTGTGTTGAGGCAATAATTCTGCATGTACTTCATCTATTTGTAAAAGAGAGCCAATCTTGTCGCCAACCTTTTTAGAGTCACCTGTTAATATTACCGTTTTTCTAATCCCTTGTTCTTTTATAAGTTGAATTGCTTTCTTTGCATCTTCTTTTATCTGATCAGAAATAGCAATAGAACCAATGAATGTTTGATTTACTGCCACATAAATAACAGTCCCAACATCTTCATTTGGTAAGTAGTTTATTTTTTCTTTATTCATTAATTTTTGATTACCCGCTAGCACTTTTTTTCCATCAAGCTTCACTATAATTCCATGACCGGATAATTCCTGATATTCCTCGATGCGTTCCTCCAATACTTTCCCAGGAAATGCCTTTCTTATGGAATTTGCAATTGGATGATTGGAATGCACTTCTGCATAAGCAGCATATTCAAGAACATCTTCTTCTGAATATCCAAGAGCCGCATGAATGGAATCTACTTCAAATACACCTTTTGTCAACGTACCTGTTTTATCAAAAACAACATATTTAATGTCGTTTAAAGCTTCTAAATAATTACTTCCCTTTACTAATATTCCTTTTTTCGACGCTGCGCCTATTCCTCCAAAGAAGCCTAACGGGATGGAGACTACAAGGGCACATGGGCAAGAAATGACAAGGAATACAAGAGCTCGGTATAACCAGTCTGAGAATGTTGCCTCACTTATTATCAGCGGTGGCAAGATAGCTAATAAAGCAGCGGCAATTACTACTGCTGGTGTATAATATCTAGCAAATTTCGTAATAAAATTTTCAGTAGGAGCTTTTTTGCTACTTGCATTTTGGACAAGCTCTAATATTTTTGTTACTGTTGATTCGCCGAAATTCTTTGTTACCTCAATTGTTAATACACCATGATTATTAATGAATCCACTGAGTACTTCATTTCCGATTTCGATATCACGAGGAATGGATTCTCCCGTTAATGCCGAAGTATCAACAGAGGAACTTCCTTCTATTACCTGTCCATCAAGAGGAATTTTTTCTCCCGGCTTGATGAGAATAATGTCTCCAATTTTTACTTGCTCGGGACTAATTTTTTTAAATTGATCTCCTTCCTTTACATTTGCGTAATCGGGGCGAATATCCATTAAACTTGTAATTGATTTTCTAGAACGATTCACCGCAATTCCCTGAAATAACTCCCCTATTTGATAGAAGAGCATGACTGCTACTCCTTCAGGATATTCTTGAATTGCAAATGCTCCCAATGTAGCAATCGCCATAAGAAAATGCTCATCAAATACTTGCCCGCGTAAAATATTTTTTATAGCTCTATATAAAATTTCTCCTCCAACAATT
The DNA here is from genome assembly GCF_031978665.1 of Niallia sp. Classification (NCBI taxonomy): domain Bacteria; kingdom Bacillati; phylum Bacillota; class Bacilli; order Caryophanales; family Bacillaceae; genus Niallia; species Niallia sp. The sequence continues at coordinate 169,416 of NZ_DALZDK010000002.1, forward strand.
AAATAGGCCACAAAGAAAAGGGCAAATTCCATCATTCCAGTGAAAGGAGCTAAGAATCCAACTACAGCAACAATCATTCCGGCTACTAATCTTCCAATTAATTTCCTTGTATTTTCCGCTCCATGATCGTGAGTATGACCATTTATTTCATGATCATGTTCATTGTGATGTGCATGATGTGGGAGGGAAGCTATAGTACTGTTTCTTTTTTCCACCATTTTCACATGCGGCTCTAGTCTTGTAATTGTTTTTTCTGCTTTTGCTAAAATGCTTTCTTTCTCGGTTTCCGTTAACTGTATTCTTAACGTTTGAGTTGCAAAATTAACATTACATTCACTCACTCCATTAATGGAGGCAATTCCATTTTCGATTTTCATCGCACAATTAGCACAATCCAAGCCTTCTAGTGTAAATTCTTTTTTCAGTAGCCTCTTCTCTTCCCCCATCTTATCCCTACTTTCATTTTATTATCTATTATTCAATGGATTTACTTGACCATGTTAACATATGAACATATACTCATATTAATATTATATGAATAGTCTTATAAAAGTGTCAATCCATATTCTAATTTTTCGCAAAAAAAGAACAGTTATGCATTTGATAACTGTTCTTTTTGTTACAGTTTATTTGGTTGGAATAATGTTTGCCTTGATTTTCACTTTCAAATATCCTAAATCGTAATTTGTTTCTTGTCAATGATGTCTTGCATGGTCAATCATTTGCTTTAATACGTCCATCACGTGTTGGTCATCACAGGAATAAATCATTGTTGTTCCTTCTCGCTTATATTTTACTAAGCGTAAATTCTTTAAAAACCTAAGCTGATGCGATACGGTTGATTGGAGCATGTTCAGACTTTCTGCAATTTCATTTACGGAATGCTGTTTTTTGGATAATAAATGAAGGATTTTTATCCTTGTAGGGTCAGAAAGTGCTTTGAACGTTTGAGAAACAATAAATAGTGTTTCTTCATCCAATTCAAGCTTATTTTTATCAATTGGATCCATTGATTCATTTTTATCATTCAATTCGCTCATCTATATTCTTACCCCTTTATTATTACAAACCTTTCCATCTATTATAGCATACAAATTATCGCTTTCAGTAGCAACTCGATTTTCTGCCTGTATCCTGTCTTTCACAACAAAATAAGGGCGTTCATTTACTTAAAATGAACGCCCTCAACTCGGGTTTAAGAGAAAAGAGAGAGTTTCCAGTAAACGATCATACTTATCGTTTTATGTTTAGCTCTCTTTATTTCGGATAAACTATTACTATCAGATTCTATTACAATGGAACAATACCGACTGGGTTTATAGCATTTGATTTTGCTTGATTCCAAGGTCCTTTATGCAATTCAAAATGCAAATGCTGCCCAGTAGAATCACCAGTGTTACCCATTGTACCAATTTGTTGTCCTTTTGAAACAACATCTCCAGCATTTACTAAACGGCTACCATCTCTCATATGTGCATAGACCGTCGTATATTGTTGTCCATCAATGTAATGACTAATAAAAATAACTTGTCCATAACTACTTGAAAGATAAGATCTGATTACAACACCATCTGCAGCCGCGTAAATTGGCACAGCTCCAGTGGCTGCAATATCTACACCTGCATGGAAAGTACCCCAGCGATGCCCAAGCCCTGAAGATAAATAGCCTGATCCTGCTGGACGGGTAAAGTTACCGGATGATACAGAAGTGGATGGCTTAGAAACACTTTGGGAAGAACTTCCGCTAGATGAACTAGTTGAAGTAGTTGTATTCGAACTAGATTTAGCGTTTGATGATTTTTGCGCAGCAGCTTTTTCAGCAGCAGCCTTTGCTTCTGCTTCTTTTCGCTGTTTTTCTGCTTCTGCTGCTTGTCTTGCTAGCTCAGCTTGTCTTTCCTGTTCTAATTGTATCGCTTTTTCCATTGCTACCTGTTGATCTTTAAGTAGCTGTTCTTCCTCTTCTAAGGAAAGCATTTCAGCGTGTACGTGTTGTTCTTCTTCATTCAACTGGGCCATTAATTTATCTTTTTCTTTTTTCTCTGAATTCAACTGAGAATTAAGTGATTCAAGATCAGCAAGCATCGTTTCAAGTGAGCTTAATTTCGACTTTAGCTCAGCTTGGGATTGTTCCAATAACTTTTTATCCGCTTCTTGCTCTTTAATTATCGTTTGATCTGCTTCGACGATTGTCGCAACAGCACCCACTCTATCAATAAAATCACTGAAGCTTTGTGACCCCATTAACACATCCAGGTAATTAACCATTCCACCTGTTTGCTGATAAGATCTTGCACGATCCTTCAATAATTCATTTCGTTTTTCGATTCTTTCTGTCACTTCTTTAATCTGCTTTTCTAATTTCTCTACTTCTTCTTTCGTAGTAGCGATCTGTTCTTTTTTCTCAGTAATTTTCACTTGTGTACTTGAGATAGAAGTATTTAATCTTTCAATCTCTGTTTCTACTGAATCTTGCTCTGAATGAATATCACTTAATTTATTACTAGAATCATCTAGTTTTGACTTTACGTTATTTTGCTTATTCTCAATATCACTTTTTTCCTTATTCAACTCACTAAGTGAACTTTGGGCATATGCTGGTGATGTAGTAGAGGCTGTATAAGCTACCATACTGCTTATACTTAATGCAGATACAAGTGTTAATTTTGCTACTTTCTTTTTCATCTAGTAGATGCTCCTTCCCCGAATACCAATAAGTAAACTTGGTAAATTGTTGCTTTCTCTCTGTTTTTTTTCAAATAGAATAGCTTGAAGCACTATAATTCTCGTTCTCCAAGCTATTGACCATAAGACTAATTTTTTTATCGACGACTAACCTACACTTTTAAAAACTTGCGAATACTCATAACAGAACCCCAAATTCCAATTACAGCTCCCATTAGAAGAAGTAGTCCACCAACTTGGAATACAAATGGAGTGAAATCTAAAATATGAATATAACTTCCTGCTAGCTTCGCAATTAAAAACTGATACGAATAGTAATAAATTGCGCTAACCGCAGCTATCGGAATAATCGATCCAATTATCCCTAGCCACATGCCTTCTAAGAAAAATGGCCAGCGGATAAACCAATTCGTAGCACCTACTAAACGCATGATTTCAATTTCTTTTCTTCTTGCTACAATTGTAATTTTAATTGTATTGGAAATAAGGAACATTGCTGTAAATAGCAATCCAATGATAAGCACAATCCCTACATTTCTACTCATATCAATCGCACTAAAAAGCTTTTCTACCGTTCCTTGTCCATACCTTACCTTTGCAGTATGATCAAATTTCTCAATCTTATCTACAACAGCTAGAGTATCTTGCGGTTCCTTCGTCTTTACGACAAAAACATCATTTAACGGATTATCCTGTTCGAAGAGCTTAAATGCATCTCCATCTTCCCCAAGACTACTAATTAAATTATCTAATTCTTCTCCTTTAGGAGAAAAAGTAACACTCCCCACTTCTGGAAGTGCCTTTATTTCTTTTTCCAAGGCGTTCCGTTCTTCTTTTGTTGCTGCTACATCAATATGCACTCTAATCTCAACGTTTTCTTCAATGGAAGTCGCTACATGATTTAAATTCATCATAATAACGAAAAATACACCAACAAGGATCAATGTGATGGTTACCGCACTGACAGAAGCAAATGTCATCCAACCGTTACGAAAAAGGCTTTTAAAACTTTCTCTTGTATGTCTAGCTACTGTTCTAGCCTTCATATCCGTATTCACCTCTTGTTTCATCACGTACAATTCTGCCGCCTTCAATGGCGATAACGCGATGCTTAATCGTATTTACGATTTCACGGTTATGTGTTGCCATTACAATCGTTGTACCTCTATTATTTATAGTCTCAAAAATATTCATGATTTCCCACGACGTCTCAGGATCCAAATTCCCTGTCGGTTCATCAGCAATTACTAGTTTAGGGGAATTGACAATCGACCGCGCGAGCGATACACGTTGTTGCTCTCCTCCTGATAATTCAGTTGGAAGCATCTTTGCTTTATGCTTTAATCCAACTAATTCTAATGTTTCCATGACTTTTTTCTTTATATATTTAGGATTTTCTTCAATTACCTCTAATGCAAAGGCAACATTTTCAAAAACAGTTAACGTAGGAAGAAGCTTAAAATCTTGAAAGACAACTCCCATATTTCTTCTTAACAATGGAACTTTTTTATCTTTTAATTTTTCTAAGTTGATGCCGTTAATTCGAATACTTCCTTGTGTAGGCTTTTCCTCGCGATACATCATTTTAATAAAGGTAGACTTACCTGCGCCACTCGGTCCTACAACATAGACAAATTCACCCTGATTAATTCTAACATTTATCCCGTTAGCGGCTATTACGCCGTTAGCATACTTCTTCATTACATTCTTCATTTCTATCATCTATTATCACACCTGAATTATTTTTTGTATGGATTATGGAAAAAGCGAAGAAGGTGCATTTGAGTTTGAAAGCATAAACGAATCACAGAAGAGTTATTTGGAAGTGATTGGTTCATGAATTTATCCTCTGGCAATAAGTTTAATTTTTCTAACCTATTCCTTCTACTGTCCATATGATTCAAAAACCAAAATTCGACAACTTTCAACCGACTAAAAGTGACAATCTGTCATCATTCACAGGCTGTCCCCCTGACTTACTTTAGCTATTATATCATCATAATACGGCAAATTAATGTAAAAAATTATTACATTTTCTTTTCAAACATAACATATAGTACTATTGATTTCATCATACGCCAACATCCCCTAATAATATAGTACTACAAATCGACCGAATTCCCCTTTTTTTTCATCATTTTTTATAATAAATAGTATTATATGCCTAATCCCTCAAATTATTATTGGAATTATTTACATAATAGAGAGCTTTTATTCGTTGGACACAAAAAATTCACATAATTAGAAGGCTCTCTAAAAAGAAAATTCGACAAATATAGTTGTATAAAAAAGAGAATATCCTTTTTAGCATGGATTGATTCTATTTAAAAATAAATGAATCCTCTCTAAAAGATACTCTCTTGTAAAAATCTATTTATTTAAACCCTCTACCTAACACCTCTGAAGCGTCTGTTACCACAACAAATGCCGCTTCATCAATTGATTTCACCAACTGCTTTAGCTTCATAAATTGCGACTGATCTACCACACACATTAAAATCGGCCTTTCAGAATCAGTATAGCCACCATGTGCAGTTAATTTAGTTACACCACGATCAATTTTATTTAAGATTCCTTCCCGTACCTCATCTTGTTTATCAGTAATAATAAGAGCCATTTTCGAGCTGCCAAAGCCAACTTGGACAAGGTCGATAGTTTTGCTTGTTACAAATAATGCAATCAACGCATATAATCCTTGCTCGATACTAAACACGATAGAAGCGGTAATAACAATAACCCCATCAATTAAAGCCACACATTTCCCTAATGAAATCCCTGTATATTTGTTTATAATCTGTGCAGCTAAATCGGTTCCACCAGTAGATGCTTTTCCTCTAAACACAATGCCAATTCCAAGCCCAATACAAATCCCGCCATAAAGTGCGGCTAGTAATGGTTCATTTGTCCATGGCTCCAATCCTCTTGAAAGATAGACAACAAATGGTAGAAACACAGTGCCTACTAACGTTTTTGCTCCAAAGTTTTTTCCCAATAATAGAACACCTAATATAAATAACGGAATATTAAATGCCCATTGTACATAAGCTGGTTCCCATTGAAACATCGCCTTTGTAATCGTGCTTATCCCACTTACTCCCCCAGATGCAATATTATTAGGCAATAAAAACAAATTAAATGCCAAAGCGACAATTGCCGACCCGATTAGCACGTATATATATTCGCGTACTTTCATTTCTTTTACACCCCTGTTTTCCTGTCAGTTTCTGTCACATTCCTTTGGCGTTCTTCTTCGACAATCTTTTTTTATTATGCAATAATCACAAAGAGCGTACTCAAAAATATGACATTATTTTCATATTCAGCAATTTTTTTATAGAAAAATCCAAACGAAAGAGAGGAATAGATTCACATTCCCCACATTTTTAGATGTATAATTCCATAAAATATGAACTTGATTCTTCCCAAGCAGAGAGTATATCATCTATTAATTGAAGTGTAAATGGTGGCAAATTAGCGTGGTAAAGCGGTGAAACAGCAGTTTTTGACCTCACAAAAAATTGCGAGGCCTTTCATCAAGGCTTATAAAATAAAAATCCAAAAAAGGATGGCAAGACCGAATCGATAATAAGCAAAGGGAGCTAGTTTAATTTTATTTATTAACTGTAAGAAAAACTTTATTGCTAATAAAGCAACAATAAAAGCAGTAAAAAAACCGGTCAAGAAAAGAGCAAGATCTTCGGTTGATAAATAGCTCCAGCTTTCGATTAAGTCCTTTCCAGTTGCTGCTGCCATGATGGGAATTGCCATAATAAAGGTAAATTCAGATGCTGTTTTGTGGTTCATTCCACTAAGCAAGCCACCAGATAAAGTAGCACCAGAACGAGAAAAGCCTGGCACCAATGCAAAGCATTGAAACATCCCTACTGCAAAAGCTTGTCTGTAGGTAACCTGATCCAGCGTTTCTGCTGTTGGTAGCTGCGGCTTCCATTTCTCGGCTGCAAGCATCAACAGTCCTCCAATAATAAGTGTAATCACGACCGTTCCTGAACGAAAAAGAACTTCCTTTATAAAATCATAAAATAATAAGCCACCTATCCCAAATGGAATCATTCCGATAACAATATGTAAAATACTTAATGTTCCTACATCCTCTTCCTTTTGCCATTTTTTCATTCCCAGAACACTTAAAATTCGTCTCCAAAACACAAAAACAACCGCAAGAATACTTCCTAATTGAATGATAATTTCAAACGTCTTTGCTTTTTCACCTGTAAATTCCAGCAAATGCGCTACTAATATAAGATGTCCTGTTGATGAAACAGGAGCAAACTCCGTTAAACCTTCTACTATTCCTAATAGGATGGCAATGATAATTTCCATGAAGTACCTCCTTTTTAAAAGATTCTTGGTAGAAAAATATAGGATGAGTAGCATATCATTCGTTTTACTTAGTGAATCATCATTTAACCTCACCCTTTAAAACGCCTGTCCTTTTTAAATATATTATTTATTAGAGAATATAGACCGAACAATTTTTTCAAAAAAAATAGCCATCACAAAGTGATGACTAGATCTATTCATTAAGCATTATTAATTTTTGAACGTAGATAAGCATTAACAAAGATATCAAGGTCACCATCCATAACAGATTGTGTGTTCCCTACCTCTGTATTGGTACGATGATCCTTTACCATGGAATATGGATGGAAAACGTATGAACGAATTTGGCTTCCCCAGCCGATTTCCTTTTGTTCTCCACGGATTTCTGCAAGCTTTTCTTCTTGTTCTTCAATTTTACGTTGATATAATTTCGCTTTTAACATTTTCATTGCTGTTTCTCTGTTTTTAATTTGAGAACGCTCTGTTTGACAGGAAACAACAACGCCTGTTGGAATATGTGTAATACGAACGGCAGAATCAGTGGTATTAATATGCTGTCCACCTGCTCCACTTGCACGATACGTATCAATTTTCAAATCTTCTGTGCGAACTTCGATTTCAATTTCATCGTTAAACTCAGGCATTACATCACAAGAAACGAAACTTGTATGTCTGCGGCCAGAGGAATCGAATGGGGAAATACGTACTAAACGATGAACCCCTTTTTCTGCTTTTAAGTATCCGTATGCGTTATGTCCTTTAATCGCTAACGTTACACTCTTAATCCCAGCTTCGTCCCCTGGTAAATAGTCCAAAGTCTCCACTTTGAAACCTTTTTTCTCCGCGTATCTTGTATACATGCGCAAAAGCATGCTACCCCAATCTTGAGACTCTGTTCCACCTGCACCTGGATGAAGTTCCAAGATAGCATTGTTTTTATCATATGGTCCACTTAATAATAAATTTAATTCAAACTGGCTTAAGCTATCGACTAATTCTGTAAGCTCTTCTTCTAACTCCGCGCGAAGCTCAGCATCATCTTCTTCTTTTACCAGCTCATATGTTAACTCGATATTTTCAAATGTCTCCACTAATTTATAGAACTCATGAACCTGGTCCTTTAATGCATTGCTTTCTGAAATAACTGCTTGAGCTGCCTGCTGATCATTCCAGAAATCTGGATGAAGCATGTCATCTTCTAATCCAGCAATACGTGCCTCTTTGTTTTCTAAGTCAAAGAGACCCCCTAAAGTTTTCTAGTGTTACATTTATCTTTTCTAACTCATTGCGAATATCTGCTAATTCCATTAATGTCACCCTTTATATAAATTATAGTTCTAAGTAGTTTACTACTTCCTTTATGTATTATATGGCTTTTTGAAAAAAAATGCATGTTTTCCTGTTAATTTAATGGCGAAGGGGATAAATCGTGGAGGCTTTTGATGGTGGTGCTTAGATATGATTGTGAGTTTAAAGAGTTTACTTGCGAGTTTTGTACTTTTACTTGCGACTTCCTGACTCTTACTTGCGACTTTCCCGCTTTTACTTGCGACTTCCCACCTTACTTGCGACTTTCCCACTCTTACTTGCGACTTTCCCGCTTTTACTTGCGACTTCCACCCACTTACTTGCGACTCTCCCGCTTTTACTTGCGACTTCCACCCACTTACTTGCGACTCTCCCGCTTTTACTTGCGACTTCCAACCACTTACTTGCAACTCTCCCGCTTTTACTTGCAACTCTCCCGCTTTTACTTGCGACTCTCCCGCTTTTACTTGCGACTTCCACCCACTTACTTGCGACTCCCACACTCTTCCTTGCAAGTCATTCCAACACCCATCCCAATCAAAAAAGCCTACCTCTTCTAATTGAAAAAGGTAGGCTCCTCACTAATCTATTATAGATTTGCTCCGTGGCAATTTTTGTATTTCTTTCCACTTCCACAGAAGCAAGGTGCATTGCGACCGATATCTAGTTGTTTAACAGCTGGTTTTTTCTTAGGTTTCTTATCTCCGCCTTCTTCTTTCGGGTTTACTGCTTGGCCTTTTGCCACTTCTTCCCTTTCCAGATTATTGCGGATTTCTGCTTTCATGATATATTTTGCTACGTCTTCTTCAATGGCAATGACCATTGCTTCAAACATTGCGAAGCCTTCTGATTGATATTCACGAAGCGGATCTATTTGTCCATATGCACGAAGGTGAATTCCTTGGCGTAATTGATCCATTTGATCAATATGGTCAATCCACTTGCTATCGACAGCACGAAGCACGATAACTTTTTCGAATTCGCGCATTTGCTCAGGTGAAAGCTTCTCTTCTTTTTCATCATAGCTTTGTAGAACTTTCGCGAAAATGAATTCAACGATTTCATCGCTTTCTTTTCCACGAAGATCATTTACTTCTATATCGCCCTCATTCAGAAGATTGCCGTTTACATAGTCCACAATTGCTTGTAGATCCCAGCTTTCTCTGTCCCCATTTTCTGGAGTATGTGCTTGTACGTTTCGCTCTAATGATGATTTAATCATGTTTTCTACAATCGAACGTAAATTTTCAGAAGTTAATACTTCATTACGTTGGGAGTAGATAATCTCACGTTGCTGACGTAGAACATCATCATATTGTAGTAATTGCTTCCGTGAATCAAAGTTATTTCCTTCAACACGTTTTTGTGCAGATTCTACAGCACGAGATACCATTTTGCTTTGAATAGGCTGGGAATCATCCATTCCTAGTCTCGACATCATATTTTTCATATTATCAGAGCCGAAGCGGCGCATTAATTCATCTTCCATGGATAGATAGAATTGCGTTACCCCTGGATCTCCTTGACGACCAGAACGACCGCGAAGCTGATTATCAATACGTCTACTTTCATGACGCTCTGTACCGATAACTGCTAAACCGCCTAATTCTTTTACACCTTCGCCGAGTTTAATATCTGTACCACGACCAGCCATATTTGTTGCAATCGTAACGGAACCTTTTTCCCCTGCAGTTGCAATAATTTCTGCTTCTCTTTCATGGTTTTTCGCGTTCAAGATATTATGTGGAATACCTTTTTTCGATAAGTACTTCGAAATGATTTCCGATGTTTCAATAGCAACTGTACCAACAAGCACTGGTTGTCCCTTTTTGTGGCGCTCTGCAATGTCTTCTCCAACTGCTCTGAATTTACCGTCCATAGAAGCATAGATTAAATCAGGACGGTCATCACGAACGATTTCACGGTTTGTCGGAATAACAACAACGTTCATATTATAAATGTTGCGGAATTCTTCTTCTTCCGTTTTCGCCGTACCAGTCATCCCCGCTAGTTTTTCGTACATACGGAAATAGTTTTGGAATGTGATGGTTGCAAGGGTCATGCTTTCATTTTGAATTTCTAAGCTTTCTTTTGCTTCAATTGCTTGATGCAAGCCATCGCTATAGCGGCGGCCTTTCATTAGACGGCCAGTAAATTGGTCAACAATTACAATTTCGCCATCTTGAACGACATAATCTACATCCTTATGCATGCTAGCATGAGCTTTTAAGGCCTGAGTAATATGATGGTTAATCGCAACATTGGAAACGTCAAATAGGTTTTCAATTTGGAAAACACGCTCTGCTTTTGACATTCCTTCTTCTGTTAATTGAACGCCTTTCGTTTTTTCATCATACGTATAGTCTTTTTCTGCTTTTAAGCTGCTAACAAAAATATTGGCACGAACATAAAGCTGTGTTGATTTTTGAGCAGAACCAGAAATGATAAGTGGTGTACGTGCTTCATCAATTAAAATGGAGTCCACTTCATCGATTACTGCATAATACAATGGTTTTTGTACCTTTTGCTCGTTATAAAGAACCATGTTATCACGCAAATAATCGAAACCAAATTCATTATTTGTTCCATATGTTATATCTGCATCATAGGCAGCTTGCTTGTCTTCTCTAGATAGACCGTTTAAATTAAGACCTACTGTTAGACCAAGGAAATTATATAATTGCCCCATTTCTGCAGCATCACGAGTAGCAAGATATTCGTTGACTGTTACAACATGAACACCTTTACCAGATAATGCATTTAAATACACAGGCATTGTCGCAGTTAGCGTTTTACCTTCCCCTGTTTTCATCTCGGAAATATTCCCGTCATGAAGGGATGCTCCCCCCATTAACTGCACTGGATATGGATATAGCCCAAGTACACGCTTTGCTGCTTCACGAACGACAGCAAAAGCTTCTACCAATAAGTCATCTAATGTTTCACCTTTTTGAAAACGTGCTTTAAATTCTTCCGTTTTCCCTTTTAATTGCTCGTCCGAAAGTACTGCAGTTTCATCTGCAAGCAATTCAATCTTATCAGCAATTTTAGCCAATTTCTTAATATCGCGTTTGTTTTGATCAAATACTTTATTTAAAATTCCAAGCATTAAAAAACGCTCCTTTTTCTATTGTAATGAGAAATCGCAGTAGTTATTGGGAAGATTATCTCTTTTTCATTAAAAAAAGATGAAAAATAATTGTCTTCTTTGTTAACATATACAGGATTCCATCCATAAAAATCAATTTTTAAAGCTTATTTAGCTTAAAGCCTATCCTTACATTAAATCATATACTATATATTATAGAAGAAAAATGATTACTAAATACCCATTTCCCCTTAATTTCAAACTAGTATCATCTATACATCTTACCATTTCCACAATAGCGTGACAACTTATACCTAGTCAGAATAACGCATTCTCTCAAGTTCCACAAAAAAACTCCCTATATTTAATAGGAAGTTTTCATTTGCGTTATTCTTATGTCAGACTTCGTTTTTGTTTTTTCAATATTTATGATTTATTGTATACACGTTTGAATCTTCCTTCTTTGCGCCCCATAACAAAGACTATTCAATTCTTATTGCTTTTTCCTGAGCTTCTACACAAAGGGTTGCAGCAGTAAACGCATGTTCCTGTGTCATGGCATTTTCTGTTCCATTCAAGCAATCTAAAATAAAGGCACCAAAAAATGGGTAGCCTACTTTTCCAGTTAATTGAAAATGCTTCTCCCCTTCCCCATTTACTAAATACAAATGGTCACCATCTTTGCTTCGAGCAATATCAATGTATTTTCGGACTTCGATATACCCTTCTGTTCCAAGAATTGTAACGCGTCCATCGCCCCAAGTTCCAAGCCCATCTGGAGTAAACCAATCGACACGGAAATAGAAGGTAGCACCATTATCCGCAACCAAGGTTGCATCCCCGTAATCTTGAAATTCTGGGTATTGCTTATAGTTATAGTTAGCAACCTTACTATGGAGAACCTTCGCACTTTTCGCATTAGCATAATGTAAAAACTGTTCAATTTGATGACTGCCTATATCCGTAAGTATCCCGCCATATTGCTCTGGGTCAAAAAACCAGTCAGGTCTGCTAGCTGGATTTGCACGATGTGGTCCTGTTCCCATCACGGAAATAACTCGGCCAATCGCCCCTTCTTCAATCAACTGCCCAGCAAAAACAGCACTTTCCACATGCAATCTTTCACTATAATAAATTCCCCATTTAAGACCAGTCTCTTCTACTTTTTGCTTCGCCTGCTCAATTTGCTCTAGTGTTGTAAAAGCTGGTTTATCAACAAAATAGTGTTTTCCTGCATCTAATACACGTAACCCCAACGGTCCACGCTGAACTGGGATATTTGCACTTGCAACAAGATTAATAGTTGAATCTTGTAAAATTTCCTCTTCGGATGCTGCTGCCCTTGCTTGTGGATATGTTTCAATAAACTTTTTCACTTTTTCAGCATATAGTGATAGGTAAGCCTTTGATTCTATCTCTAGCTTTTCCCCCACTTCACACCGTGCATGAGACTTTCATCTCACACGGCGTTCCATCGAAAAATTTCAAAATAATTAATAGACAATTAAAATTTTGCCAATAACTTTGAGCAAGCTCTTTTTTCAACCAAATTAGTCAAACTAAATCCAACATACTGCCCAATAATTAGCTTTTTTCAAGTAGAAAATATATTAGTCCTCTTACATATTGTCTATGATAATAAGCTTTTGAAATTTCCGACTAGAGTCTATCCCTCCACCAATTGTTATCATGGTTTCATAGGTACTGTGACTCCACTCTCTCGAAAGATTAATCAGTTTTAATAGGTTACACCCTTTATATACTGAACTGCTTCTTCGGTCGGTTAATACCTCCACATCCTTCGATTTCCACGTTCCAATTTCTCTATCCTTCCATATATCCTTAGGTTTCTCCTATGGTCCTGTATGCTTGAACTTGCCTGTAACAAGTTATGGGCTTTCATAACGCCAGATTTTTACTTACCCACACATACGAATGGCGTACTTGCCACCTGCTGCATTTCTACAGCATTTATGTATAGAACCGTACATTCAGAGATTCGTCAGTGTATTGCTACACATTCTAACCATAGATACTTTATGGACTCCCGGCATATAGGATACACCATCTACTGCTAGACAGCTTTCGTGATTAACTGTGAAAGAATAGACTCTCCCTTTGTCAACTTACGGTATCTCTCTGCCGACTTCACCGAGCTTCATACCCTTCTATTTAACCTTAGAACAAGCATGTCGGAGGATCAGAGCAGGCGTTTCAGAGCGTTACCTCTTCATTCCACCTATCGAGAAATCAGTTCTCTTAGAAGGTATTAAGTACTCCCCTAATGCCTAACCTTTTCAGCTAGAAACGTGTCACACCTGGGTCATAAACGGCAACTAAAGTTCCACCTGCTTCTACAAGACCATTACACATTCCATATATATGACCATGATCCAGACCAACCGCTGCAAATCGGAATTCCCCTTCAGCCACTACTTTGCTTACCTTTCCTTTTGGTGCATAATTCATGCCATCATTTTTATTCATCACTTTCTTCTCCTTTTATTACTCGTATTTTCCACCAACAGTAATTTCATTGTCATCAAAGTTTTCTATCACGGTTTTCTTTTCATAAAAATGGATTGCATTCTTTTGTGTGCTTTCTCTTGTGTAAAATAGGTTATCTTTCGTTAATGGAAGTTTAATTGTTTTGCCTGTGCTTGCCGATTCATAGATGGCAGAAATCAATTCCAGTGTTTGTCTTCCTTGTTTTCCGTCGATTAACACAGTTGTTCCTTGTTCCAATGCCGTCAATACATCATCAATTTGACCAGTATGCCCTTCGTACCGAACGTCTCTCAGTCCATCATAATGATGCTGAATTTTTTCTTCTAACTCCAGATCCTCTTCTGGGAAGCCATTTGTCTTCGATTTCGAAGCTTTTACCTTCCATGGCACGGAAACTCTGGCATTTTTCCCTTGAAAAATTAATTGTTGTTCTTCCCCATGATGAATGACAGAGCTTGTTATTTGAGCAAGACTACCATCATCATAACGACAAATAGCGACAGAAATATCCTCTACCTCCGCATTGTCATGAGAAGCATTACTCATTACTGCAGTCACTTCAGATGGCATCCCGTTCATCCATTTAAAAATATCAATATGATGCACAGCATGATTTAACGTACAACCCCCACCTTCTTTTTCCCAGGTACCGCGCCACCATAAATCATAATAACAATGTCCGCGCCACCAAAAGGAATCAACCTGTGTATGGACAATAGGTCCCATCAGTTTAGTGTCAAGCACGCTTTTCAGCTTCATCATTGGGGTACGGAAACGATTTTGTGAAATGACAGATAGCGTTTTATTGTTTCTTTCAGCAGCTGCATTCATCGCATCACACTCCTCTAATGAAGAGGCCATTGGTTTTTCAACCAGCACATTTTTGCCGGAATCTAGAAAATTAATCGTAATTTCTGAATGCGTATAAGGTGGTGTACAAACGGAAACTAAATCAATATCTGCTCGGTCCAGCATTTGTACATGGTCATTATAAATGGTTGCATCAAGCTTATATTCTTTCGCCTTCTTTTCTGCCTTCTCCGGATAAATATCACATAAAGCTACAATCTTACAGCGATCGGGAAATTGTAAATAGGCGTCTATATGAGCTGATGAAATGGCTCCTGTACCGATAATAGCTACTTTTAACACAAAATCCTCTCCTTTTCCTTTATATATTTACTCTGCTTTTAGCTTATACCAAAATCATAAATTACTAGATTAAACGTTTTCATTTAGCGTCAGCATATTTCTCTGTTTCCACACTAGTTCTACACAAAGAATCCCAGATTCCCCATAAATACATGATTCCTAATGCCCGGTCATAAAGCCCATACCCTGGTCTACATTTTTCGTTCCAAATATGTCTTCCATGATCTGGTCGTAAATAACCTGAATACCGAGATTTATATAGCGCTTCCATAATACTTTGGATATCAACTGATCCATCGGTAGTACGATGAGAGGTTTCAATAAAATCTCCATTTTCATATCGTCTTACATTACGGATATGCGCAAATGGGATTCGATCCGAAAATTCGCTTGCGATTTCCGCAATATTATTATCTGGATTTACTCCCAATGAACCACTGCATAATGTTAAACCATTGGAAGGACTATCTACTAAATCTAACAATCTCTTAATATTCTGTTTGTTCGTAATGATTCTTGGCAATCCCAATACGGAAAAAGGCGGATCATCTGGGTGTATAGCCATTTTAATTCCATTTTTTTCAGCGACTGGGATAATACGCTCTAAAAAGTACTGCAAATGATTCCATAAATCTTCTTCCGTGACTTCCTTATACTGTTCAAACAGTTCTGTTAAATACACCAATCGTTCTGGTTCCCATCCCGGCATCGTAAAATCATGATTATGTGAAATGGACTGAACCAGTTCCATTGGATCTATGTCCGTTATTTTGCTTTTTTCAAAGAATAATGCAGTAGATCCATCCTCCAATTCTTTAAATAAGTTGGTTCGAACCCAATCAAATACCGGCATAAAATTGTAGCAAATTACCTTAACACCAACTGTTGCTAAATTTTCAATTGTTTTGATGTAATTATCGATATACTTTTCTCTTGATGGAAGTCCTAGTTTAATATCCTCATGTATATTAACACTCTCAACTACATCAACATGAAACCCTTGACGTTCCACTTGCTGTTTCACTTCGTTTATTTTTTCTATTGTCCATACTTCGCCTGCTGGGATATCGTGAAGTGCCCAAACTATTCCTTCTACACCTTGTATCTGTTTTATATATTCTAAAGGGATAGAGTCATTTCCTTCTCCAAACCATCGAAATACCATTTTCATTTTGCATCATCCTTCACCAATAAAGTTAACCGCTTATTTTTAGCCTATCCGTCCTTCTCCTTACCATTAGCGGAATTCTAGTTAAGCCCGGATCGATAAAATATTTTGTTCATTCCTTTTCCTGATGAAGAACTCTATTATTTTTAAATTCGATTATGAATGGTAGCCTCTTAACCTCCATTTGTTTAAATAATTTTAAGTGACTGAGATATTATTTGTTCTATAGTGAATTTAGTAATTACCCTTTCATCAATGAATATACTTTTGAATGGGTTTTCCTACTCTACTGCCCGTAATGCAGAAAAAATGGAATACTTATTAATATATCATTCTATTTTTTTCATCTGCGATTCCTGATTTTCTATAGAAGTACGTATTAATGCGATCACGCCATTCCTTCGCATTTTCTAATTGGAGCTGCAAACGTTCCTTCACATTTTCAAAAACCCAATTCTCTACCTTGCCCTCTAGCTCATTCCATCGGTTAATAAACGTCTCCACTTCTTCTGCACCTTGAAAATGTGTATTATAAATATGCTGGATTACCGTCTCTCCAGAATGAAGTTTATGTAAGTATGGTACATGATGAAAAAATAGAAGCAGTTCATCTGGACAATCTTCTACTGAATTATAAATTTCTGCATTTGGTCCAAAGTATTGGCCCGCATAACCAGTTCCCGTTTCAATGGTACGATCTACACCAATACCCTCACAATCTGCAAAGTGATACGTCCCCCACTTGGAGTACTCATAGCCATCAACATTTGGACCATAATGGTGATCCGGATTAACCATCCAGCCAACACCAAGTGGCGCAGTATAATTTTCATAGGTTCTCCATGATTGGAGCAAAATATATTCTACAACTTCGACAACCTTTGGATCACTACCAAAAGTTAACTGAATCCATTCATTCGTAATGGTTTCTGTCGATAAATCAGGCTCCCAGGTTAATCTGCCAAATCCATAAAGGTTTGCCTGTGCTAATGTATTTCCAGTCCAATTCATATCATTGCCGATATTGGATACAGCAGAAATGCCGCCATAGCTATAGTTATAGCGTGAACCATTAACAATGGATTTGACGGTCGATTCTTCACCGTCAGCATGCGTATCAAAATCAAGTACTTCTTTCCATTGTGGAACTAAATAACAAATATCCTTTTGTTGACCGGTATATTCCTGTGCGATTTGGAATTCCACTACTTGATTCGTTTCCTTCATTGCACCAATTAGTGGGGATATTGGTTCGCGTACTTGGAAATCCATTGGTCCATTTTTTATTTGCAAAATGACATTATCAAGGAATTGCCCATCAAGCGGCTTGAAATTGTCGTATGCTGCTCTTGCCCGGTCTGTTTTTCTGTCACGCCAATCTTGTAAACAATTGTATACGAAACAGCGCCATATTACTTTTCCATCAAAAGGCTGTAATGCTCGCGCTAACACATTAGCACCCTCTACATGCCCTCTCCCATAGGTGAAGGGTCCAGGTCTTCCCTCTGAATCTGCTTTGACAACAAAACCACCAAAGTCAGGGATATAGCTATAGATTTCTTCTACTTTTTTTGCCCACCATTTTTCTACCTCTTTATCAAGTGGATCAGCAGTTGGCAGATTCCCCAATTCTATTGGACTAGCATAGTTTATACTTAGATACGTTGTTATCGCATAGGATCTTAGAATAGATGCCACTTCTTTTACTTTAGGTAAAAACTCCGCTGTAAGTAATCTCGTTTCTACATTCCACACATTTACATTATTAATCGAAATGGCATTGACACCTACAGAAGATAAGAGACGAGCATAATCTTTTATTCTTGTTAAATCCTTAGTGAAATCGTTGTCATTAAAAAAGATGGAATTTCCAGAATAACCACGCTCTATCGAACCGTTCATGTTATCCCATTGATTCATCATTCTTAACTGATTTTTTGGTGCTTCGATGATTTCTAAACCAATTAGAGACTCTTCTCTTTGTAAAATTTTTAGGAAATGGAAGGCCGCGTATAAAGCTCCTTTATCCGTTTTCCCAATTAAAAGTACCTGTTTATTATCTTCAGTGGTCTTTACTAAATATCCTTCATCATTTAAATCATCAAATAAGGCAAGGGAAATTCCATATCCATCTAAGTTAACGCTTTCATATGTACCTAAAATAATCGAATTCTCATTGGAAGTATACGGTTGAACAATCGGAGCAACACCTAGCATGGATGTTAGTGCAAATTTTAGTTCATTCACAGCAGAATCAATGACTATTGTATTGGAAGCTACTGCAATATTAGAGGCTATGTGGCTATATTGATTAGTATTTTCGATTTTACGATATTGCAACCAACAGTGATAACTATTGGTTACAAATCGTTCATTCCCTTTATCGATAATTTTTTCCATTTGCTTAATCCTCCTTTAATTAACTTATAAAGCTTGATTAAAAATCTGTGAAAAAGCTATGATAAGAGCCTGCTACCTTTAACTAAAATAATTAGGATACGTTTTCTTCAGTTCCTTTTTCTCAAAATTAACTAAGTTTAAATGCATCCCTATTAATTTCTCTGCATCCTCTTCTTTCTTTCCCTTGATAAACTGAAAGATAGATTTATGCTGAGAAACAAGTATATCCCATTCAAGATTTGATTCTAATCGAAGAACACGCAACCGATCAAAGTGGCTGTTCATTTGTCTAATCATCTTCCAGGTTCTCAGTTTATTGCATCCCTCAAATAGCAACCGATGAAATTGATCATCTAATTCCAATAATTGATGGTAAGATCCATTTTTCAAGCATAATTCCTGCATCGTAATATTGGATTCCAATTGAAACAACTGCTCTTGTTCAAAAATTTGGCAAGCCTCTTTAACAACTGCCTTCTCCATATTTTCTCGCACAAATCTGGCTTCTTCCACAAGATCCAAGTCAATTAAGGAAACGATCGTACCAATCTGCGGATATATACCAAGCAAATCCTCTTGCGACAGTTTCAAGAAAGCTTCTCTCACTGGAGTACGGCTTACCTTTAACTCACTTGCTATTTCTTGTTCAGAAATCTTTTGCCCTGGTTTTAGCTCTAATTCTGTAATTCTATTTTTTATTGTTCCATAAACAAAATCACGTGTGGAAAGGTTTTCCCTTTTTTTAATTGAAACTATTATACTCACCCTATTTCTTGGTATTCTAATTGCACTAGTATGGTAGTTTGCACTTTCATTATAAAAGTTATCTGCTGGAATTTCAATCCTTTTTATTAGATTAATTGTTAATTTCAAATTATCTAAACTTTTCCGAACCCGCAGCATATAACTCGAAAGAGGGAATCAACATCCCCTTTGGAAGACAAAAAAACAGTAGCCAAACTTCTTTCAAGAAGTTTGGCTACTGTCTAAAATCACCTATATAAATAGGAAGTTTCATAAATAAATTATTTTTGTTTTTTCATATACTCAAGCACTTCTAAATCGATTAGGCCTGCTTTTTGTTCTCTTTCTTCAAAGTTCTCCGTATGAATATAGGTTTTAAGGGCTTCGGATACTTCTGTAATTGTTGCGTTTAAATAGCCTAATCTTTGTAGATGAGTCGTTAATTCTTCTAATACTTTTCCTTCGATTGGAATAATATTCTCTGACTTCGAGGGTGCAAAATATAGTTGCTGCAATTGATAGATGCGGGTTAGCTCTTTTATTGGCTCCTCGTGATCTTCTACCCGCAAATCAATATAGCGATCATTAAAGCCGCCATATCCACCTCTATCTTTTACAACAAGCAGTGAGGCTGATTGCTGCCCTCTGCTATCACCACCTGCATTCTGTCCTGCTTGCAATGCTGCAAGTAATCGTTCAGCAAGACTTCCTTCTGTTTTTTGAAAATTAGCAGCCATTGCCTTTACCGTATTTTCATCAACAAGAATATTTCCCTGTGCTGCAAAATGAGAACCTGTTACTCCTCCAGCCCAGTCATAGCACTCTTTTCCAGTAAAGGTTGCTGCATTGCCATTTGCATCAATAAAGCCAACTTGCCTTTGCTCTCTTCCTGGGTCCTTATCTAATAATGCATGCAATGCTTCCTCTGCTGATTTTCCCTCTTCCATTAAGCGCAAGCCTTCTGGACCAAAGGACGTATTTGCATATGATTGAGTCGCAACTGCTCCAACGCCTGCTTTCGCCCAAGGAACGACTGCCCCAACGCCAAGAAATTTTGATTGTACCGCAATACCCCATTCTTTTTCCTGTGGATCATAGCCAACAATAGAGAACGTCATGCTCTTACCTCCTTTTCCATTAAGCTAAGAAAATTGCCCCATACACAAGGGAACCTGCTATTACATAAGCAGGATGAACCTTGACTTTTTCTAGGAGGATTAGACTTATGATGCCAATAAACACGGTTTGATAAATTCCGATTCCTTCATAAGAATTCTGGAATAAACTTATCGTCATCATTGCCAACAAAATAGCAATGACCGGTCTAACTAGATTTGTCAGTAAATTCACTTTCGGAGAATCTTTAAATTTCATTAATAGTCGTAATAAAGCAATCATTAAAAGTAATGATGGGGCAACGGTCGCAAATACACCAATGATTGCTCCTATTACTCCACCCTCTTGAAAGCCGATGTAGCCTGCCATTTTGGTAGCAATCGGTCCTGGCAGAGCATTTCCCATTGCCAGCACTTCACTAAATTCATTTTCCGTTACCCAGCCATACCGATCGACCACTTCTTTTTCCACTAATGGAATGGAAGCTGGTCCACCTCCATAGCCAAGAATTCCCGGAAGAAAAAAAGCCCAAAAGATGTGCCAATAAATCACGAAGCCTTCACCTCTTTTACTTCCTGTTTCTGCTTCTTGCTGAGAAGAGAAACGACAATGACAACGCCTATCACAATCGCAGGATGGATATTAAGAAAAACTAAAAGAATGATACTTGCTACTAGCAATCCAATTGTTAGCTTCACGCCAAAGTTAGCATTTACTTTCTTTAGAAAGTCTACTGTCAAAACCGCTAACATTACACCAACCACTGGAACTACGGCCTTTGTCATTCCTAGTACCCAAGGCTTATCTTTAAAGGAATTTAAAAAGGTTAAGAGCAGAATCATTAATAGAATCGTAGGAACCACAGATGCGATAATGGCGTTGATCATTCCGAAGACTCCCTTTACTTGCCAGCCAATATAGCCTGCCATTTTGGTGGCAATTGGACCAGGCAAAGCATTCCCTAATGCTAAAACATCGGAAAACTCATCGTCTGTCATCCATTTATATTTATCCACTACTTCATTTTTCACAAGGGGAATAGAAGATGGACCACCGCCATACCCTAATATTCCCACTCGGAAAAAGGCAAGAAATAGATGCCAATGTGTCATAAAATCAACAACCTTTCTGAAGTCTTACCAGGATGCAATCGTTCCATCTGTTCTTGATTCTGTTCCGCCAATTAATGCACCTGTCTCTTCATCTCGCCAGATAATTTGTCCTCTGCCAAAATGACCATAGTCTGTAGCTGTTTGAATCTCATGCCCGCGTCTAGCAAGTGCTTGAGCGAGATGGTTTGGAAAATGAGGTTCTACAAGAATTTTCTTTCCTTCCATCCACTGCCATCTTGGTGCATCTAAAGCTGCTTGTGGGTTCAAATGGAAGTCGATTGTATTTGTGACAACTTGGAAATGTCCTTGTGGTTGCATATAACCACCCATCACTCCAAATGGCCCAACTGCTTTATTATCTTTTGTAAGGAATCCTGGAATAATCGTATGGTACGTTCTTTTTCCCGGTTTTAATGCATTGGGATGTGTTGGATCAAGGGAGAAATCATGTCCACGATTTTGCAGACCAATTCCTGTTCCTGGAATGACAATTCCTGAACCGAAGCCCATATAATTGCTTTGAATATACGAAATCATGTTTCCTTCTTCATCTGCTGCTGCTAAGTAAACCGTTCCACCCTTTGGAGGGGATAAAGGTTCAGGTGTAATCGCATGCTCGCCGATTTTTTCTCTTCGTAATGCTGCATATTCTTCGCTTAATAACTCACTTACGGTATGAGGCATTTCTTTTTCTTCCGTAATAAACGCCTTCCCATCTATGAAAGCAAGCTTCATTGCTTCAATATGTTTGTGGTATGTATCGACTGAATCCTTCTCTGTTAGATCATAGCCTTTTGCAATATTAAGTGCCATTAACGCCACTAAGCCTTGACCATTTGGCGGTATTTCCCAAACATCGTAGCCTTTGTAAGAAACAGAGATTGGGTCTACCCATTCAGGATAAAAACTAGCTAGATCTTCTTTACGAAGATAGCCATCATGTTCTTCCATAAACTGTGAAATTTTGTCTGCCAATTCTCCACGGTAAAAGCTTTCTGCATTTGTTTCTGCAATGGAGCGTAAAGTAGATGCATGACCTTCTGATGACCAAATCTCCCCAATTTTCGGCGCTCTTCCATTTGGTGTAAAGGTATCAAACCAAGGCTTATATTCATCCCCTTTAAGGATTTCCTTAAAACGATTATGCGCTAGATTCCAATACTTTCCTAGAATCGGGCTAATTGGATAGCCTTCTTCTGCTAGACGAATGGCAGGTGCCAATGTTTCTTTTAATGGCAGCTTTCCAAATTTCTCAGAAAGGGCTGCCCAAGCAGATGGAACTCCTGGTACTGTCACGGGAATAACACCATGAGTTGGCATCTTTTCTAAGCCCTTCTCTTTTAAAGCATCAATGGAAATAGAGCTTGGTGCAGGACCACTTGCGTTTAATCCATGAAGTTTGTCTTTCACCCATACAAGTGCAAATGCGTCTCCACCGATTCCATTAGAGGTTGGCTCTACTACTGTTAATGCAGCTGCTGTAGCAATCGCCGCATCAATCGCATTACCACCCTTTTGCAAAATCTCAAGACCAGCTTGAGCAGCTAAAGGCTGGGAAGTAGCTACCATTCCTTTCTTGGCAAAAACAGTGTTTCGCTGGGATGGATAAGGATGATATAAGTAATCTAATTTCATATTAATTCAATTCCTTTCCGACATAATGACAGGCTACAAAATGATTTGGCTCTGCTTCTTTCCACTCTGGTTTCGATTGTTTACATAAGTCAGTAGCAATCGGACAGCGTGTATGGAATGGACAGCCAGATGGCGGGTTTGCAGGATTTGGAATTTCTCCTTGTAAACGAATTCTTTCTCCCTTTACTCCCATTTTTGGGCGTGGAATGGAGGATAACAGTGCTTTTGTGTAAGGATGAAGCGGGTTGTCATATAATTGTTCCGAGGAAGCAAGCTCTACCGTATTCCCTAAGTACATGACTAATACCCGATCGCAGAAATAGCGAACTACTCCTAAATCATGGGAGATAAATAGATATGTTAATTGATATTTATCCTTCAAACCCTTCATTAATTTTAAAACCTGTGCTTGTACCGATACGTCTAAAGCAGAAACTGCTTCATCACAAATAATAAGGGAGGGATTAAGGGCAATTGCACGCGCAATTCCAATACGCTGACGTTGCCCACCACTAAATTCATGGGGATAACGATCATAATGTTCTTCCTTTAAACCGACTTCTTGTAAAAGCTCTACTACCCTTTGTTTTCTTTCTTCTTTTGATAGATTCGTATGAATAACAAATGCTTCTTCTAATGCATTGCCAATTTTTTGACGAGGATTTAATGAAGCATAAGGATCCTGGAAAATCATCTGCATATCTTTTTTGAATGCTTTTTTTTCTTTACTGGAAAGTGCCTGTGTATCTTGGTTTTGGAAATACACCTTTCCATCGGTTATTTCCTCTAAACCAAGGACTGTTCGTCCAAGTGTCGATTTCCCGCACCCAGATTCTCCCACTACTCCAACACTTTCTCCTTCAAAAACTTCTAAACTAACGTTTTCAACGGCTTTCACATGGCCTTGTACCCGTTGTAACAAACCACCTTTAATAGGAAAGTACTTTTTAACCCCTTCTAATTTAAGAAGGGATTGTTTCTCGATCGTCTGCATGTATTTCCACCTCCTCCTGCAACCAGCATTTTACGCGATGAGCGGAATGTAGCTCATATTCTTTCGGTGAAGCTTCTTTACATCTATCTGTCGCAAATGGACAACGTGGATGAAAACGACATCCGCTGATTTCTTCATTTAAATTAGGCAAGGAACCTGGTATTGCTTCCAGTTCAAAGGATGGATCGTCAATATCTGGCACAGAATTTAGAAGGCCTCTTGTGTAAGGATGCTGCGGGTTCGTAAATATACTCTCCACATCGCCTTCTTCTACCTTTTCCCCAGCGTACATAACCATTACCCGATCAGCGATTTCTGCAACTACTCCCATATCGTGGGTAACCATAATCACACCCATTCCTAGCTCTGTCTTTAAATCATTCATTAAATCCAATATTTGCGCCTGAATCGTTACATCTAAAGCAGTGGTTGGTTCATCGGCAATCAATAATTGCGGACGGCAGGATAACGCAATCGCAATCATAACACGTTGTCTCATTCCCCCACTTAATTCATGGGGATATTGCTTCATTCTTTTTTCAGGGTAAGGAATCCCTACTTGCTTTAATAGCTCAATTCCTTTGGCATTTGCCTTTTGCTTTGATAGCTGCTGATGAAGCATAAGGGGCTCTCGCAGCTGATAGCCTATTGTTAATACCGGATTTAGCGCCGTCATCGGTTCTTGGAAAATCATCGAGATATCGCGACCGCGGATAGAACGCAATTGTTCCTTTGTGAGCTTTGATATATCTGTTCCGTTAAAATCAATCAAAGACTCTTTGCTAATATAGCCATTGCTCGGAAGAAGCCCCATAAGAGAAAGGGAGGTAATACTTTTCCCACAACCGGATTCTCCGACAATGCATAATGTTTCTCCCTTATCTAAGTCAAAAGAAATTCCTCGTACAGCTGATAGTTCCCCATCAGCTGTACGAAAATTTGTCCGTAAGTCTTTTACAGATAATAGCTTCTTCGTCATATCCAATCCCTACTCTCTGTAAACTTTATATAATGACCAAGTTCCTGTTGGGTCAATGTCTAACCCTTTAACGGATTTGTCATATGCAAGCGTTACTACGCCATGATTCATAACAATCGCAGGAGCATCTTGTACAAGTAGTTCATTCGCTTCTTTTAATTTTGCTGCACGCACATCTTGGTCTACACTTTCACGACTTTCTTCTACTAATTTATCAAATGCTTCATTATTGTATCTAACTGTGTTAGATGAACCAACATTGTTTGAGTGGAAGTTTGGATATAATAGCTCACTTCCATCACCTGTTGAGTTTGTCCATCCTTGGAAAGTCATTTCAAAGTTTCCACTACGTGTTGTATCTAGGAAAGCTCCCCACTCAATTGTTTCAATTTTGATGTTAAAGCCTGCATCTTGTAATTGTGATTGGCTGATTTCTGTCATTTTCATATAACTAGCTGTATTAGCAACAAGCAATGTATATTCTTTATCACCAAAACCATTTTTCTCTACTAATTCTTTTGCTTTTTCTAAGTTATACTCATAGCCAATGTCATTGCTTGCTTCGTCATAACCGAATACTTTTGGTCCAATAACACTATTGCCGCCAATTCCTAATCCATTTAATTGCTTTACATAAGCTTCTCTATTTAATGCATAAGCTACTGCTTGGCGGAATTCAAGATTGTTCATTGGTTCTTTTTCCATATTAAATCCGAAAAAGTAAACAGGTGTTCCTTCTTTTTTCGTTACTTCTACATTTTTAAGTCCTTCTACACGATCCATTTGTTCTGTTGGAACACCGGTAATAAATTGTACGTCTCCTGATTGAAGCATAGAAATAGCTGTTGTTACTTCAGGAACTACTTTAAATGTAACCTTATCTAGTTTTGCTTCCCCTTGCCAGTAATCTGGATTTTTCTCTAAAACAACAGATTCACCTGATGTCCAGCTTACGAATTTGAATGGACCAGTACCTACAGGCTCTTTCATTAAATCGCCATTTTTATCTGCTTCTGGACTAACGATAGCTGCATTGGAATGAGAAAGTGCTGCTAGTAATGCACCATAAGCATACTTTGTTTTAATCTCCACTGTGTATTCATCCTGTACATTGACAGATTCAATTGGTTCAAGTAAAGAAGCACGAGGTGCAGCTGTTGCTGGATCACGGAATTTATCAAATGTATACTTTACTGCTTCCGCATTAAAGTCTGTTCCATCTTGGAACTTAATTCCTTCTTTTAATTGGATAATCCATGTTAATTCATCTGGATTTTCATAGGATTCTGCTAAAAATGGTTCAATTTCCATTGTTTCTGAATTACGTTTAAATAAAGTTTCATAGATTTGCGAATTTACAGCAGTAGATACAGAATCATTCGTTAAAATTGGAGATAGGCCAACAACATCTGAAGTTGTCGCATATGTGATTTCCTGTGCTACACTTCCCCCATTTGAGCTTGAACCTCCACTAGAACTATTCGAACAACCTGCTGCAACAAGCAGCAATAATGCCATCATGGCAAAAACAATCTTTTTCATAAATAACTCCCCTTAAACTATGTATTTGTTATTGATTGACTTTCATATTTGGATCAAGTGCATCTCTTAATCCATCTCCTACAACGTTAAAAGCAAATACTGTTAGCATAATGGCAATACCAGGAATAATCGTCATATGTGGAGATGTCCACATATACGCCTGCCCTTGGGATATCATTGCACCCCATTCAGGTGTTGGTGGCTGAGCACCTAACCCTAAATAACTAAGGGAAGCAGTGGAAAGAATCGCTGTTGCCATCCGCATCGTTGCGAACACGATGATTGGTGCTGTACAATTTGGCAAAATATGCTTGAACATAATCCGCAAATCGCTTGCTCCAAGTGATTTCATTGCCAACACATATTCTTGTTTTTTCACGGATAAAACAGAGCCTCGGACAATTCTGGCACAAGAAGGAATGGACCAGATACTTATCGCAATCGCTACATTTACTAGACTGGTACCAAGTACTGCAATGATAAGCATCGCAAGCAAAATACCTGGAAAAGAAAATAATAAATCTACTATTCTCATAATAATTCCGTCTAATTTACGATAGTAGCCTGCTAATAACCCTAAAGTAATACCGCCAACTAATCCAAGAACAACGGCTATACTACCAACTACTAGGGAAATTCTTGCTCCGTATGCGATTCTACTCCACATATCACGTCCATAATTATCAGTCCCAAGCCAATGCCCTTCCGTGAACATCGGTAATTCTGTTGCTTCAAGGTTTTGACGGGCAGGATCATAGCTTGTTATTAACGGGGCCGCTATCGCGATAGCTACTTGCAACAAAATAATAATCATCCCGACTACCGCTAAACGATTTTTTATCAATTTCTTCCAAGTTGCTAATAGAAACGAGTCTTTTTTCTTCTTCTTCATGACTGGTGACACTTGCGGATTTGTTACTGTTTCCATTGGTTTCCGCCTTTCTTAATTGTCATAGCTAATTCTTGGATCTATAAAGACATAAATAATATCGACGATTAAATTGACTAAAACAAAAAGGGAAGCCACCAATAATACTGATCCTTGCACCATTGGGAAATCTCTTGATGCAATCGCATTAATCATTAATCTTCCAACCCCGTTTATCGCAAAAACCTGTTCGGTAATAATCGTTCCTCCCAATAATCCTCCAAAGTTAACGCCAATTACGGTAATGACTGGAATCATTGCATTTTTCAGGGCATGAACACCAATAATCGATTTTTCTTTTACCCCTTTAGCTCTTGCTGTTCGTACATAATCCGCTTGAATAACTTCTAGCATCGAGGAGCGGCTCATCCTTGCAATCATTGCGGCTGAACCTGTTCCTAACGTAATAGCAGGAAGAATCAATTGCTTCATTCCTTCAAATGTCCAAAACGGAGCATCCAATCCTCCTACCGGCAACATTTGCAAGTTTACGGCAAATACGAGAATCAAGATGGAACCGAGCCAGAAGTTAGGAATCGAAATACCACCTAATGAAAAAACAGTGCTAAATACATCTAACCATGAGTTTTGTTTAAGTGCTGAAATGATACCAGCAACTAATCCGATGGCAACTGCCACAATAATACTAGCTATTGCAAGATTGAGTGTATTTGGAAATCTTATTGCAATTGCTTCTGAAACGGATTGTTTTGTCTGATAGGAATACCCTAGATCCCCTTGCACTACATTTTTTAAATAGTCCCAATACTGAACTAGAAAGGGTTCATTCAATCCTAGACTTTCTTTAATCGCATCGATATCAGAAGTAGTCGCTGTTGGTCCTGCGATAATAGATGCTGGATCTCCTGGTGCCAAATGCATACTAGCAAAAACCAAGAAAGATATTCCAATTAGTAATAGCACAAGCTGAAATAACCTTCTAATAATCATCGAAATCAAGCTGTCTCACCTTCCCCCTCTTTGTAAAAATAACCAATTTCAACTTTCAAAAGTTAATTAAATCACTTCATTTGATTAACAAACGAAAGCAAATAATTAATATTCATGATTATAAGACAGTTGCCACAAGAATTCTAGTGATTTTTCAAAAAAATTTAATAATTTGATATATTCTATATTTAACAAATTTAAGAAAACCCTTTCGCCCCTCTAGTATTTAGTTTTTCGAAATAATATTATAATTTTCACAATAATTGCTACTTAAATGGAAAAGGAATGGTAGTAGCTCGTTATTTCTAATATTCCTACGGAAATAAGGGTTTTTATATAATGTTCAATTGGTTTGCAGTGGGATTTTTTTATAGATACTTTTTTTGATTTAGAAGGAGTGAAAATTAAAAATATTTCAAAATAATAATTAATTCCATTATTTTCCTTGATGGGGTTTTTGAAAAAAATGTAGAATTTCGTAGAGAAATAGCTGATTAGAGGACATGATTTCTTTTTTCCAAATAATATTCTGTAAAAACTTTCGAAAGAGCTCAGTACATAACAAAAAAATCAAACCAAATAGATTTGATTTTTCTTTGTTTATGTATCAAATTTTCAAGCCATTTCTACTTTTAAATCTTCTTAAAAGAATATGACTTTCTACTCTTGTTATACCTTCTAAGGAATAAAGTTCATTGTTTGTAAACCTTTCTAATGCTTCGAAGTCTTCTACTAGGACGTGCATATGTAAGGTGCTTGGTCCTGTCATTTGATAGCAGCTTGCAACAACAGGATTTTCTGCTAGTGTCTGTGCTACTTGAATAAGGGAAGCTGGTTCACAGTCGACTTCAAAAAAGGCTGAAACCGTCTTGCCTACTTTTTCGGAATTAATGACAGCACTAAATTTTTCAATGATTCCATTTTCGATTAGTTGACTGACTCGCTCTCTTATTGCCACTCGTGATAAATTAAGTTCTTTTCCAATTTCTACATAGGATAGTCTTCCATTCGCTGTAAGCAAATCTAATATCCTTTTATCTATTTCATCTAATTTCATTTAACCACCACGCATTTTCTATTTTAAATTATGTCTCATTATAGCCTTTACTTTTAGAATTAGGAAGTATTTTTTGGAATCTTCAAACTTTCGTATGTAGATGACAAATTTGATTGGGGAGTTTGGAGAGTTTGTCTATTGACTTATGTAGAAAGAGAATAATGTCTATTTAGAATTTGAATTTTTTGCTTGTTTTCAAATAGATCCGTATTTTACTTAAAAATTTTCTTTTTCAGTCATCACGGTAAAATCTTATCCATTGGATAAAGACATTTTCTTATCAAATTAATTTTATCATTATTTATATTTCACTATATCTTTCTTTTAACGCTTCCTTCATGAATAAAGCCTGCAGTGTTTCCCTGCAGGCTTTAGATTAGACAAAACTCCGAAATTTTGGAGATAGAAGTTTATTAATAGTATATTTATTAATCTCTTCGAATAAAATGTTGCTTTCCGCTACAGGGGTTCGCTTTCCGTGGGGCTCGCGCTGAGCCGCTTCGGCTGCGCCTGCAGGGTCTCAGGCTGTCTCGCTAATCCCACAGGAGTCTCACCCCTTCCACTCCAAGCAACGCATAAAAATTAAATGGAACTTTTCAAAAATCTTTTTGTCGACAAACTGAAGCCTGCAGTTTTTCACTGCAGGCTTGTTTGTTATTGTGCTTCTATTAATCCGTATTTCCCGTCTTTTCGTTTGTAAACGATATTGGTGTTGTTTGTCTCGGCATCTGTATAGACGAAGAAATTATGGCCTAATAAATCCATTTGCAAGATGGCTTCTTCGCTGTCCATTGGTTTTAGATTAAAGCGTTTTTGGCGGACAATTTCTAGATCTTGTTCTTCTTCCTCCACAGCTGGTGCAGTTTCGTAAGAACCAAATAGTTCATTAAGATTTCCTTTTTCTCTATGCTTACGATTTACTTTCGTTTTATGTTTTCTTATTTGTCTTTCTAATTTATCGGAAATTAAATCAATTGCTGCATACATGTCCAAATGATCTTCTTCTGCACGCAACAGCAGCTGGGACATTGGAATCGTAACCTCAACCTTAGACGTTTTGTCATTATACGTTTTTAGGTTTACGTTTACTTGTGCATCTGGTGTTTCAGAAAAGTATCTTTCTAATTTGGATATTTTCTTTTCGACATACTCTCTAATTGCTGGAGTTACCTCAATGTTTTCTCCTCTAATGTTGAAATTCATAAGTTACTCCTCCTTTATAGTTTCCAGTGCAAGTCTTATTTTTTCCTAATGGTAATTAGAAATATACCTATAAGGAATTATTTTGACTATACTATATATTTCTATCATACCCTATCAAAATCCTGCTAAAACGATATGAAATTTCGACAAAATTGTGAACATTTTCAAATTAATTTATAAAGAGCAATCCTAGTATAATGATTCCAGCTAAATTTTATGTAAGAAAATGTTTCAAATTAATTTAGACAGGATATATATACAGCATAAATAAAACGAATAGTTTCTCGGCAAAAAAATTGGCCGTTTTCCTAGTAAAAGAACTAGTTCTTTAAAGGATTTAAATAGGCAGAAGCAGATATAACTAGCATTTTTCTTATCATAAGTTAATGCTATTGTTGTTAAATATCTAGACAACTATTTGCTCTATAAAAAACATTTCGACATAATCTATGAGAAGAAGCCTATATTCCTAACAAAAGATGGAAATGCGAGTATCACTTACTAGGTTTGTGTCGAGATTTATCGAAATTAATCTAAATATTTTTACAATTCAACGTTTTATATTTGCTACAATGAACACAACAAGAAATTAACTTGGAGGTAAAATGAATGAGTGAAAAAATCTTACAAAATCAGCATGAATTAGAATTAAAAGAATTAGAAGAGGAAGAGTACTTTTACAAGCTATGGGAAGACGATCGTTTATAACGAAATAGATCTACTTATTGATAGATAAATTGGGGGAACATTTGCTTATTAAGAGATGTTCTTAAAATTTGAAAAAAATCTGGAAAAATAAGTAACATCTTACTTTCTCTTGAAATTCTAACAAATGAAGATTTGACAACGCATACTGGAGGGATCTATTTTGAATAAAAAATGTATCGCAATGCTTTTGGCTGGCGGAAGAGGGACAAGACTAAAAAAACTAACAGAAGAATTAGCAAAACCCGCAGTACCTTTTGGAGGAAAATATCGTATCGTTGATTTCACTTTAAGCAATTGCCGTAATTCAGGAATAGATACCGTTGGTGTATTAACACAGTATCAGCCACATGTACTGCAAAATTACATTAAAGACGGAAAAGATTGGGATTTAGACAGCAGAGATGGCGGACTTAGCATCCTCCCTCCATACCAATGTGGTACAGAAGAGCGCTGGTATGATGGTACAGCCCATGCTATCTATCAAAATATTTCCTATATTGACCAGTATAATCCGGAATATGTTCTCGTTATCTCTGGTGACCATATTTATAAAATGGATTACAATCTAATGCTACAACAGCATATAAAAACAGGTGCAGATGCAACGATTTCTGTTACGGAAGTGCCATGGGATGAAGCAAGCCGATTCGGTATCATGAATACAGATGCTACTAATAACCGCATCATTGATTTCGAAGAGAAGCCAGCCAACCCACAGTCTAATCTTGCCTCCATGGGTGTCTATATTTTCAAATGGAAAACGCTTAAAAATTATTTACAAAAAGAAGAAAAAAATGAATTATCATCAAAGGACTTTGGGAAAGATATTATTCCTGCCATGCTTACAGATAACCGCAAATTACATGCCTATACGTTTAAAGGGTATTGGAAGGACGTTGGGACAATCGACAGCTTCTGGGAAGCAAATATGGACTTACTATCAAAGGAAAGCAATATCTTTCTAAATGACAAAGACTGGACCGTATTTACCCACGAACAGTGCTTTGCCCCATCCTATATAGAATCTTCCGCTACCGTAAAACGCTCCATTATTAGTGAAGGCTGCGAAATTTATGGAACAGTAGAAAACTCCGTCATCTTCAATGATGTCATTATCGGAAAAGGATCAATCATAAAAGATTCTGTACTTCTTCCTGGAACCGTTATCGGTGAAAATGTCGTGATCGAAAAGAGTGTGACGGCATGTAATGTGATGGTTGAAGATCATAGTATTATTGCTCCAGAAGATGCAGATTCGGAGATTGTATTGATTGGAGAGAGTGTTGAGAATAAGCAGACGCGTGTTGGGTTGTCTAGGGTGATCTAACTGGAACTGGGACAGTGGGGTCAGGTTCCTTGTCCCAGTAGGAGGACTAATATCCACTTTAATGTGGATATTAATCCTCCTTTTTTATGTTATCAACCTTTGCTGAAACTAATATGCTTATTTTGCACGCTGAACAACACTTTTCGATATACCAGTTATCCTTGCAACTTGTCTAATGGTTACCCCTTCTATTTCTTTCATCTTCTTTAATAATTTATCTCTATCTTTTTTATTCATTTGCTGTAGGATAGAACTATTTGGCATTCCTAAACTCCTCATTATTTTCAGCACTTCATGATCGGAAATCTTCAAAGAGTTTTTTACCTCTAAACAGTTATCCTCTCTAAGTTCACAAGAATATTCCTTAAATAATTCTAATGCTTTCTTTTCATCCCAAGAAAATAGTCGAAGAGCCAGTTCGGTATCAACCAAATTAGGTTTATCAATATACTCCCTTATGCTAGTCCATTTACAATCCAAAACACTCTTTGATACACCAGCTTTTAGAGGATTTTGATGAATATACCGAAGCACCGTTAAAAAATATCTCACATCTTCAACGGTCTCACTTTTAAACCGACCTTCAAACAAATGGCCACTTCTTTCATATTTTGCATTATACCAGTGGACATAACTAGAGCTAATTCTCTTCACTACATCTGAAATAGATTCATCCGTTTCTTTACATAAAAGATGAATATGGTTATCCATTAAACAATAACCATATAACTTATACTTACTAATCTCCTTATATCTTTTTAATATTTTTAAGTATTGAATTTTATCTCCGTTATCTTCAAAAATAATTTGTCTATTAATACCTCTTATAATGATGTGATAAATACCATTAACACTCTTTTTTCTTGGATTTCTTGCCAATAAGCACCACCTCTATGCAATAATTAAAATTACTC
Organism: Niallia sp.; assembly: GCF_031978665.1. Taxonomy (NCBI): domain Bacteria; kingdom Bacillati; phylum Bacillota; class Bacilli; order Caryophanales; family Bacillaceae; genus Niallia; species Niallia sp. The sequence continues at coordinate 203,273 of NZ_DALZDK010000002.1, forward strand.
CTGGAGATTGTTCATTTTAAGGAATGATTGTGGAAGGATTAAACAAGTGGAAAAAGAAAGAGAAAAAGAGAAGAAAAATAACTCTGACTAATTATTTCAACAAAGATAAAGCTAATCCTCTAGCTAAACAGAAAAAAAGTGGGACAAGGAACCTGTCCCCTTGACCCACTACTTGCGTTTATCGTAAAACATCCCATCCGTTTGCAAAGATTGATACGGATTAACATATTTCTGGTTGGATGTTTTTTTGTATTCTAAGCTTCGCAATTCTTTTTGAATCGATTGCTTTTCTTTTTGCAGCAATGCAACCAATTCTTTATCTTGTTGCAGGAGAGCCTGTCCGATTTTCTTTTCGGTTTCTTTAGTTGGTGGCGTAAGTAGTGTCAAGCAAGCCTGCCTCTGATCAAGAAGCTGATTGACTTTCTCCGTATCTACTTCCGCTTCTCCCTTTAAAATCTCCACTAATTCATTCGTAATGGCATAGCATTGCTTTAATGCTTCCATTACGCTTGACCACCTTGACCATATTGCTTTTGACGATTAAGAACAATTGCCTCTTTCCAAGTATCACGGAATTCTGTTACTAAAGATTCCACTTCTTCAATAATGACAATATTATTCTCAATATTTGCCTTGATAAGCTGATGATTCATATAATCATACAACGTCATTAAATTTTGAGAAATCGGAATATCCATATTCAATGTCACCATTAATTCCTTAATGATATTTTGTGATTTTTGGATATTCGTATTGCGAGTTGGAATGTCTTTTTCATTGATTGCTTTTTTGGCCAAGTGTAAAAATTTCAGGCAGCCGTTATAAAGCATTAAAGTCAAATCCCCAGCAGATGCAGTAGTTACTGAATTTTGCTGATAAGATTGATATGGATTAGAAATGGCCATTTTTTAAATCTCCTTTTTATTAAGAACTAAACATACTTGTTAAATACGTAGACTGACTGTTTGCCTTGTTGATTGCTGATTCCATCGCCGTGAAGCGCGCCCAGTAACGAGTTTCAAGAGATTCCAGCTTATCTTCAAAGCGAGTGATTTGACTGTCATAATTATTTAATAATTTACCTAACGTAAAGGTATTATTTACACTAGTAGATTTCCCAGCTTTTGTCGTGATATCAGACATCGCTGTTTTTAAGCTATCTCTTAAGCGACGCGCAATTCCTTGCTCCGAACTTGTTGCTCCATCCTTTTGAAAAAGCTCATAAACAGCGTTTGGATCAGCAGAAATTGCAGCTCTTAGTTTATCTTCATCGATCGTTAGCTTCCCACCATCTAAGTAATTAGAGGTTGTGCTAATCCCAATTTGCGATATTTGTGAATAAGTAGATGTTCCACTCACTGGTGAGCTAAAATTCGAACGCATTTTCGTTAAAACATTCGTTAAAATCGAATCACTTTTCAGTGTACCACTTTTCGCAAGCTTATCCCATTTTTCGATTTCATCCTCTGTCATATCCTCTTTCTGAGTATCTGTTAGAGGGGGATAATCACGGTACTTTGTTTCTGTTGTTTTGGCCCGAATTTTTTCTACTGCTTCATTATATTTATTAACGAATTGTGTTATTGTATCTAAAATACCATCGACATCAGGTGTTGAAGAGAATGTCACTGCTTCTGTTGTTACTTTTTTGGCAGTGAATTCTACACCGTTGATGGTGAAGGTGTTGGATGGACGGGTAATTTCTAACCCATTGTATTCAATTTTAGCGTTAGTTCCTGATGTTCCATATAATTTACCGTCAGGAGCAGTCACTTTATTATTAGAGTTAATTCCTAGAATATTATTAAAAAATTTATTAGGACTAACTCCATCATCAGAAAGAATAATTTCTGGTGAACCGTTAGCCATTTCTCCCGTATTTTTAGCTGTGATGGAAATCTTCTGCGATTTGGTATCAAAAAATGCTGTAACCCCAGAATCTTTATTGATTTTAGCAATGACACTATCTAATGTGTCATCTTTAGTAATGGTAAGTTCATACGGTTTTTCTTGCATGACGCCATCTTTCGTTATGGCACTTATTTTTATGACCTGGTTATCTATGATTCCAAACTCACTTAGTTTCTTAGAAGAGTCTGTAATCTTTGAAGCTGTAAAGCTCTGCATTGTTCCGGCAGTTGCCAATTCCTTAATTTTCATCGACCCAGAAAAATCAATCGTAGAATTTACATTCTTTACAGAAAGAGCATCCGAATTAGAAATAGCAACTGTCTTCTTAATAAAACTAGCTTGCTTTGAAACTCCATTAAAAATAGTATTATCTAAATCTAGCAACAACGAATTCATCTCTCGATAGTCATCTCGCTGCCACTCTGTATATGTCTTTTTCTGATTTATCTTATCTAGTGGTACCCTTTCTGCTGTCATTAACTGCTCAACAAGGGTATCAATATCCATTCCACTAGCCAAACCACCAATTCTTAATACCATCTTAACTCACCTCTTTTAAATCTTTTCATCAATTACTAAGCCCATAAATTCCTTCATTGCTGCATACATATCAAGCATTTTCTTAGAAGGGATCTCACGGATGACCTCTTTCGTATCATCATCAATAACTGTTACATAATAATCATTTAATTTCTCATGAAGTTCAAACTTTAAGGAAGTATAAGATGGATGCATAAAAGCATTCATACTTTCAATCACTTCATTTAGTTGCTCTTTATCTGGTTTTGGACCATAAAGCTGTAATGGAGCATCCATTTTACTATCTAATGTTTTCTCTATACTATTTTCATTTTCCGCTTGTCTAGGTGTGTAAAGATTTTGCTGGGACCCAATCCGTTCTATCATTTACATTATCCCCCTGTGACTACAACTAGAATTTTATATATTTTATATCGGTAAGTTAGAGATATTTTTAAGAGTTAAGGGGAAAGAAATAGATTTTAGGAGAAAACTACTATTCTAAATTATCAATTTACACCACAATATATACAGAACGTATATTCTTATTTATGTAAAGGAGGAAAAAAATATGGACACACTTACAGACATTCAAAGAAATATCTTAATAGCTAGTGTCATTGCTGATGGAGAAATTACAAAAATTCATAAAAATAGTAGACGAAAAAACCATAGTTATCGCGAACATTATGGGAAGGATCAAGAAAACTATCGGAAATGGAAAATCTCTTTTTTTAATGGACTATTATATTTAACACCTATGAGTAATACGGTACACTCAAAATCACTTCCACTGTTCACTAAATTATATCCCTATTTTTATAAACCTAACGGCGTGAAAATTATGCCAATCCCCTTATTTTCTTGCCATCTTATACATGGACGATGGATCTTTATGTATTTCAACAAGAATAAATCACCGAAAGAAATTAATCTATTTGACCCCACATATCTTTTTATATCTTCAGTGTTATCAAAAAGATGAACTAATCTACTTGCAAAGCTTCATTTAAAATACATTCCATCTTTCCTTTCACCTTAGTTCAAGAAAAGATGGAAATGGATATATACTCACAACTACTTCCGTTAGAGAAACTTTTCAATTTATACAAACTATAAATCCTGTAATCTTAGATTGTCACTCCATGTTCTATAAAACATCTTGGAATCACCGCATCCAAATAGAAGCAACTAAATGGAAAAAAGTAAATACCCTACCTATACAATCATAACTACTGATTCAGATCGTTATAGTGCGTATACCAATGAGGAAGTAGACACTTTAATAAAGTTAAAGAAAGAGGGATTAACGATTAAAAAAATTGCATATAGAATAAATCGGAGCTATTGGTCTGTAGTTAATAAGTGGAAGGAATTAAAGAAGGGCTCTAGATAATCTAGAGCCTCTCTTAAATAAGTTAAAATTACTGAAGAAGTTGTAGAACTCCTTGTGGTTGTTGGTTCGCTTGCTTTGCGACTGCCTCTTTCGATGACAGAATAGACTATATCTTCACCCTAAATCTTATAGGGGCTGGGCACTTCGAATAGTATTTACTATCCTACGAGATTCATAACCATAGTTTTCACCTTAGATCGTATTCTCTAGTCGTTGAACCTTCTCCAGAGTTTCCTCCTAGGAGCTTGGCTGCTGATTATCCATTGTTTCATCCTTATCATTTTCAAACCATCACGCCTATCGTTTCCAATTACGCTGTGGTTGATAAAGCTTTAGGAAGTTCCAGCAATTCACCCAGTGATTCTCTTACTCGTTACCAAGTAAGACGCCCTTCTAATCAATTATTGAAGAAGTTGTAATACTCCTTGAGGTAATTGATTGGATTGAGCCAACATAGCTTGTGCTGCTTGAGAAAGAATAGAATTCTTAGTTTGTGCCATCATTTCTTTCGCCATATCAACGTCACGGATACGAGATTCCGCAGCAGTTAAGTTTTCAGAAGAAGTACTTAAGTTGTTGATAGTGTGGTCTAAACGGTTTTGGTTTGCACCAAGTTTAGAACGCTCAGCAGATACTGTATCGATAGCTGTTTGAATGGTTGTAATAGCAGCTGAAGCAGTTGCAGCTGTTGAAACATCTAAGGCTGTTTCTGTTGCAGTATTATTTGTCCCATCAGTTACAGCTAAATCAGAGTTAGTGTTACCTTTAGTAGCAATTCCTAATGCCACAGCTCTCATGTCACTGATTTCTAGAGTTAAGCTTTGGTTTTCATTAGCACCGATTTGGAATTGAAGACCAGCTCCAGCTGCTGTACCTTTAGTAGTTGTTTCTGATAATCCTAAATATGATGCAGTAGCATCAGTTGTAGATGCATCAATCTTGATTGAAGAATCAGATCCAGTAGAACTTGATGTTAATACTAACTTACCATCAACTGCAGATGCAATAGTTGAACCTGCTGCTGTGTTAATTTTTCCAACGATATCAGTTAAGGTATCAGCTGCTGCAATTGTTGCAGTTTTATTTGCACCACCATCTACAGAGAAAACTAAATTCCCAGCATCTCCAGCTACTGCTGCTGCTACTGTAGCTGTACCATTAACTTTTGCAGCTGTTGCTGTTGTTTCAGTAGTTTTTTCACCGTTTAGTAACTTTTGAGTATTGAACTCAGTAGTGTTACCGATACGGTTGATTTCAGATGTTAAAGAGTTCATCTCTTTTTGGATTTCTCCACGATCTGTTTCAGTGTTTGTATCGTTAGATGCTTGTGTTGCTAATTCACGCATACGTTGTAGGATATCAGTAGTTTCGCTTAAAGCACCTTCAGCAGTTTGGATTAAAGAAATTCCGTCTTGAGCGTTTTTAGCTGCTTGGTCTAAACCACGGATTTGACCGCGCATTTTTTCAGAAATTGCTAGACCAGCTGCATCATCAGCTGCGCTGTTGATACGTAGACCAGAAGATAATTTCTCCATTGATTTGCTTTGTGCATTTGTTGCGCTGTTTAACTTGTTGTAAGTGTTAAGAGCTGCGATATTGTGATTGATTCTCATTTTTGTTTTCCTCCTTGAATTTAGGTGTTCACATCCTTGTGAACATGATAGTTTTTATAGGAGTTAGGAAGGTCGGCCGCCCTTCCCTCTCTTACTTTATATATCGTCTTTGCTATTCAAAGTTTAATAGTTTTTTATAGTATTTTTTATTTTTTTATAAAAAATTTTAGAGATTGCTATTTAATAGGGTCTTCAGTAAATAAATAAGCATAGCTTCTATCAGCTACGCCATTTTATCTAATATCTTTCTTATTCAATTCTTTCCTTTAAACAAGTTCATAACTGCTGCAACATCGACTGATGCTTGCTGATTTTCTGCAATTATTTCCTCAAATACTTCTTTCCGATATATTTCTACATTCTTCGGGGCTGAAATACCGATTTTCACTTGTTCTCCTTTTGCTGCAACAACCGTTATTTCGATATCATCGCCAATTTTTATAACCTCACCTTTTTTCCGTGTCAGAACTAACATCGAATCACCCCTTTACCAGTGTTGGTTTATTTTTTTGAAATAATGGGTGCTTTGTGTGGTAATTTGGTTCATTTAAAATGACTTGCTTTGCGATATTCTTCTTACTATTAATGACAACAGGCGCTTGGAGATTTGCCGTTGTTTTTTCAAATGGATCTTGAACAGTTAATATAGAATAAACTTGGATATCTTCTTCTGATTCTAATTCCAATAACTCGACAATATGATCTTCTAATGTAAAATCATACTCCTGAAAAAAGATAAATGGATTGGAAAGCACAAAAGCTAATTGCTGATTTCCAACAGATTGTAAGACAATAAATTGCCCTTCCTCATCAAGGGGTAATAGAACAAATTCCTTTTCTTCAGGAAATCCAGGAATTGCTTGTGGAAATGTAATGACTTCTTTTTCTTTTATTTCTTTCTCACCATGATATTTCGTCGCAATTTTCACTTACATCATTCCTTTATATGTATTGTTCATAGTTTACCCCAATATACTTTAAATTTTCAAAGTCTATCTCTAAAGATGGATACTGTGCTAGTTGGATATTAACCTTTGAAGGCGTGTAATTCATTTCTGGATTGTTTATTTTAGTAGTAATAGTCGCTTTTTTCGGTTCAATCGAAACGTTCACTTCTCCTGGGTCATAATTTATTTGCACACTATTGGGAGAAGGAATCCATCCCAAACCAAATTGCTTTGGGGCGCCTTGACTATTTCTTTTTGCTTGGCTAGCGATTACATTTCCACCATTTTGAATTTGTAACAATTCATCGCGCTCCTGTCCTCTTCTAGCTATCCCTTCCATTACAGCCTGCTTTCCCTCAGCCGCCGCATCTTCAATCATCCGCGGCACACTTTTATAACCAACATCTTCCCTTGCCTTTGTCTGATCAATCGTTAATTGAGACGGTCTTCTTTCAATCGTTAATTCCGCTCTTGGCTGTTCCATCTCCATGTCAGCCTGTTTCTGCCGAATCTCTAACGAGCCCTTATCTACCCACATATCCAAACGCGCCGGAGTTGATTGTAATCTAATTTGCGGAAACATACATTCACATCCTTTTTATTCAAATATTAAAAAGGAGCCAAACCATCAGACCAAAAACAATAGTCAGGCTTGCCTCCTTTCCCTTTTAATTTAAGAAATCAATTAAAGACGTTTGGATTAATCGTGCACCAACTGACAATGCTGCATTATGCACACTTTCCTGAACAGATAAGTCGGTAATTGCCTTTTCCATATCCACATCTTCATTATCAGAAAGAACCTTTGTCGCCATTACTTCCTGTGCATCAATTCTTGCTTCTACCATTTCTAAGCGATTTGACCTTGCACCAAGCTCTGCTCTTTCACTGTTCATCGAACTAAGAACATTATCCAAACGCTCTAATAAATCATCTAATCCTTCAGTATCATTATTATTGAATTTATCTTCAATACCTTGCATCACATCAAACATCTCTTGATTAAATGTGCTTGCGGGACTTACATTTGCTTTCATTGTAATTCCTTGAGAAACTTCAACACCGTAATTATCAATTGCTGGATCATTGATATTAGCTGCAACAGTTGGAGGTGATCCACTCGTCACTAACGGATTCGATACATCTGTACCATGGAAAATATACTTCCCATTAACTTTTGTATTAGCAACATTTATCAAATCATCTTTAAGCTGACCAATTTCTTTTGCAATAGCTGTTCTTTCATCGCCACTATTTGTATCATTCTTACCTTGCAGTAATAATTCACGAACACGATCAAGTCCACTTGTCGCCTGCTCAAGTCCCGCCTCCGAATTATCCATCCATAAATGAAGCTCTGAAAGATTTCGTTTGTACTGTTCGACTTGATTTAAATTTGAACGGAAGTACATTCCTTTCATAGCAACTACTGGATCGTCAGATGGCTTTGTGATTTTTTTACCGGTTGCAACCTGATTATTTAGTTCTGCTAATTTATTATAACTATTGCTGATATTGCGAAGGGAGTTCGCAGATACCATTGATTGTGTAACACGCATTATTTATTCACCTATCTTCCACCGACACCCATGCCGTTAATAATTTTGTCTAACAATTCATCCATTACCGTTACCATTCTTGCAGATGCATTATATGCTTGCTGGAATTGGATCATATTGCTCATTTCTTCATCTAAGGAAACTGTGCTGACACTCATTCGTCTGTTATCAACCGTTTGCTGGAGTGTAGTAGCATTGGCAGTCATTTTATTCGCTTCTTGGGCACTTACTGCCATGCTTCCGATAACTCCTTCAAAATAGTTACGGAAATTAGACTGCTCAGAGTTATTGCCATAATCATAATTATTATTGAAGATTTCCGCTAATTTGCTCACATATGTTGCATCCCCAAGCGTTGGATTAGACGGATCTGCATTCGCAATATTATCTAGGCTATTTTTAATATCTTGTGAAACCGTAATTCTGCTCGCAAAACCGTTACGGTCTGTTATACTTCCATCTTCACTTTCCGAATCAGCAAAGAAAGAAATTGCCTGGTCCCCATCATTTATTTCATTTGGGCTCAAACCTTCTTCATGAATCTTGTTAAACTCTGTAGCAAACGTATAAGCAAGATTATCTAATTCTGTTAACATATCATTATATATTCCTGCTAATTGTCCATTTTCATCCTTATAACCATAGGATTCTACGACACTCTTTAATTTTCCAGTAGAATTGAAATTATTAATATCAATCACTGTATCTCCAATAGAAATCGATTCAACAGCTGTATCATCTGCATTGTGGTTTACTTTTACTTGATGAACCCCATCTTTATCCACTAATGTACCGAGAGCATTTCCACTATCATCCACTAGAGTTACAATCGCTTTTCCTTCTGCTTGTGCTAACGCATTTCCGCCTGAAGCTTCATAGCTAACTTTGATGTTTGCATATTGGGATAATTCATCTAGTATGGTATCTCTTTTATCGTATAAATCATTCGGTAAATAGCCATTTGGCTCGATACTGCCAATTTGCTTATTTACTTGATCAAGCTGTGAAAGCAATGTATTCATGGCTTTTTCCGATACGGCCAATTCATTTTTTGCATCTGCTTTTTGAGCAGAAACAGTTTGATGTAAGTAGCTAAATGTTTCAGTAACTGCAATACCACGTTGACGGACAACAGCACGAGCACCAGCATTTTGAGGGTCAACAGCCATATCTTGAAGTGATTCCCAGAAGGAATCCATCGCTGTAGCTAAACCAGAATCGGAAGGCTCATTCATGATTGTTTCTAAATTGCTTAACGCTGTAGAACGATTTTCCCAGTAGCCTAGCTTGCTGGCCTCTGAACGATATTGTGTATCAAGGAAGGTTTCTCTCACACGTACAACAGAACCTGCTTCCACTCCTGTTCCCATTTGACCTGGTATCTTCGGTGCATTTGTCCCTACAGATGGGAAGCTTTGTGATTGCTGTAAATCAACTCGTTGACGAGTGTAGCCAAGTGTATTCGCATTTGCAATATTATTCCCTGTCGTATATAAAGCACTTTGTTGTGCAGTAAGTCCTCTTCTTGCCGTTTCTAACCCCATAAACGTTGAAGCCATTTTCTTTCCCCCATTATGCCTTAATATTTAAAAAGCTATTTCCTTGTTTTCCAATCGTATTCGTTCGAATATTATTGCCGCTCGGCTTACCGTAATTAATGCTTTTCTGCGTCGGCTTGAATAAATTCAAGGAAATATTGACAAATTGCATGGATTGTTGAAGAAGCTGCTGATTCAATGAATTGGTTTCTTTTAAATCCATGATGATTTCTTTTAGATGATTGGCAACTTCAGAAACATTTGCTGCATCTTGCGGATCAAGATGTTTCACACAATCCATCACAGAAGGATCTGGAACAGCGGCAACAATTCGTTTAGAGATGGTCATCCTTGCTTCTTCTAGCTTTTGAATACTCATAATATGAGCCTGTTCATCCTTCATAATTTGCTGAAGGGCTTCCATATCGCCAACCTTAATAATTTCTGTCTTCTTTTTTGCAACTTCATGTAAACTTTCGTGTAGCTTCACAAGCTTTTCTAACGTCTGCATTAATAATGTCGCTGACATGTTAGCCCTCCTTTTTTATGAATGGATTAGTTTTTGGAATAAAAGTTTAAGATGCTTTTTGCTACATCCTGTGGGTTTACTTCATACGTACCGTTTTGCACTTGTTTCTTTAGCGCATCAATTTTTTCCGTGCGGGCAGCAGAAACTTGAGAAACCTGCTGTAGTTCTTTCGCAGCTGCAGAAATTTCTACTTTATCTGCTCCTTTTGTTCCTTCCGCTTTATTCGATTGCTCGACCTTATTTACTTTTTTATATGGATTAATACCCTGTGTTCCATAATTATTAATTTTCATTGTATATTCCTCGCTTTCTTCCCCGTACAAGTTTTATTCTTATTACTAGTATCGGATGATTAGCGTTTTATTTAAACATTTCCTTCTAATTTTATGAAAATACGCCAAAATGACTACTTTTCAAATCACGTGTATGAATATATTCCTAGAGGGGATTGTAGATTGCGCCGATTGAAATCGGCGCTTTTAATTTATCGTGTAAAATACGTGTTCCTTTTTTCTAACTGTCTTTTTCTTTCTTCTTCTTTCTCCATTACATGCAAGTCATTTTGTATGCCCGTTGTACATGGCTGACAAAGCTTTCCTTCGCGAATAATTGTTCCGCACTTTGCACATGGATATCCAAGGTTAGGAAATTGAGCAAGCTTAATTCTGCCTTTTTTAATAAATTTATAAATCAGTGTTCTTTCTACCCCAGTCGCTTCGACTACTTCATCCATTTGCGCTGTTCGGTTCTGTTTTTTTCGAATAAATTGATAGACCTTTTCAAAATCCGCTTCTTCTTGCTTATAGCATTTCAGACACACATCGCGAATATTATTTAACACATAGATATCTCCACATTGTGGGCAATTCCCTAGTTCTGCCATCCGTAATTCCTCCTCATCTTGCAATCGTAAAAGAAGTGATGGACTTTGCTCCCGCTTCCTTTAATACCTTCGCCGCATTTCTTAACGTCGAACCTGTAGTATATATATCGTCAACAAGGAGAATATCTTGAGCGATTATCTGCTCTTTCTGCTCTAGTGAAAAAAGATTTTCTATCTGCAATCGCTCTTTTCTAGTTTTTTTCGATTGTTTCTCACTATGTAACCGAACAAGACAATTCAAATAAGGTATTTTGGCATAAAAAAGAACGGCCTCCACTTGATTAAAGCCTCTCTCATACAATCGTTCGTCACTTAATGGAATGGGAATCACCACCTTATTTTTCCCTAAATTCTTCGGTAAAAAGGACAAAAATGAAGCTGCAATTCGAAAATCCCCTCTATACTTAAAACGTGCGATTGTTTCCTTCAAAAAATCATTATATAAAAATAACGACTGATTCGATTCCAGTATGCCTTTCCATTCCACTGATTCATCCCATCTTCTACAATCATGACATCTTCCATCTTTAACATGAACTGCATCCAACAAATAGAGCGGACGACCACAAATCCGACAACTTTCTCCCTTAATTACTTCTAACTTCTCCTTACATGCAGTACATAAATAACATTCTGGTTCTTTTGATAAAAGATACGTCCAGTTAAAATCCGGAGTCACAGGCGCTAAGCAAATCACACAAATCATCGGAAAAGCATCCCCCTTTCTCTTGCCTCTTTATTACTCGTCATTATTTGCTTTCGTGCGGAAACCATGCTGTTTGTTTTTCCATAATGAAAAAAAGTAATCATGCCATCAGGAAATTCTTTTTTCCTCCCAACCCTTCCCGCAATCTGTACAAGCGCACTTTCTGTAAAAATTTGATTTTCTGCTCCTAACACTGCAACATCCACATTGGGAAAAGTCACGCCTCTTTCTAAGATGGTTGTTGTAATAAGTAAATCGACTTCTTTCTTACGCATTTTTTGCACCTTTTCTTTTCTCTCTGGATCTTCTGCATGTACAGTTTCTAAGCTGTTTACAATAGATTGTAGAAGCATTTTTACTTTTTCCATATAATGAATTTTCGGGACAAATAATAGCATTGGTTTATTCTGCGTGACTCGTTCTTGAACCCAGTTAATGAGAGGGGCAGGCAGCATATCCTTATTTAATGCTTTTTCCCAATTACCACACCACTGAAGATTCGGAACAGGTAAAGGAAATTGATGAAAGCGTGCAGGTATCGTGACGAATTGAATCTTTTTGTACTTACATTTCTCTTGCCAAGCTTTATCCGGAGTTGCGGTTAAGTAAATAAGCGTAGAATGTTCTTTTCTCGCTTTTTGCACAGCGTACTGAAGCGATTTATCGACAGAATAAGGAAAGGCGTCCATCTCATCCAAAATAACAAGGTCAAATGCATCTTGGAAACGAAAAAGCTGATGCGTTGTGCTTATTGTAAGAGGACTAAAATGATGGCGATCTTCACTGCCACCATAGACAGGCAGAACCTTTATCTCTGGAAAAACCTCCTGTACTCGCGGGGCTAATTCAAGGACAACATCAGTACGAGGAGTCGCAATGCACACTCGTTGATTTTGCCGCAATGCTTTTTCGATTCCCTTGAAAAGAATCTCGGTTTTTCCAGCTCCGCACACAGCCCAGATAAGTAACTCAGATTGCTCTTCAATTATTTCCACCATTCTATCAGAGGCCTCTTGCTGTCCTTGAGAAAGTGTTCCGCTCCATCTTAAAGCAATTTCTGAAGTTTCCTGTGTCAGCTGTGTTCCATTCCAAGTAATTAATGGTGTACATTCACTGATTCTTCCCATCATCATGCAATTGCGACAATACGTGCATTCCTCTTTACATCGTGCACATAGAAAACTTGCAAAAATCTGCTGATTTTCATTGCCACATCGCTTGCAGACATATTTATTGCGCGCATTTTTATCAATCCCCTTCACGTAGGTGCAATATCCATTTTCATAATGTGCTTGGATTTCTTCTTGGGAAAAGGGAATTTCTTCAAATAGTAACGCCTTGCCTTGAAGAGTAGATTGGAGATGTGGATTGAATGGGAAAGTTTCTTTGAGAGGAGGCTTCTTGAGTTGAAGCTGTGGAATATCTGATATTCGGTAAGATTGTGGTGGATTTGTTTTTGTAGGAATTTGCAGATTGTCTTTAAAGTAAAACCGCATTAGTTTCCTCCTAATTTGATTTAAATAGTTTTAAGGAAAAGTGGTGAACAGTCTTTTTCCCTGCTCCAGTTACTTTCAGGTTTAATTTCGCTAGGATTCTTGAAGCAATATAAATAGAATCTATTTGAAGAAATTCTCTAAGTTAAAGAATTGGTGATTTCTTCTCCGAAAAGAAAGTAATAATCTTTTAAAGCCTCTATCATTACTTGATTTTCCTTATGTTTGCACTCGGGGCAATACCAATGTTGCATATGTTTTTTCATCAAAAATTTGTTGCAGTATTCGCATTTCACCCCTAAAATGATATCGGATTTATTAACCTGATACTTTTGCAATATACTGGAATTTAAAGGTGTATGTTTTCTTTTTAAGCATTTGATTAATTTCTTTATAGTTTCTCCGGAAAGAACGAATGGTTGATAAGTGTGCGTTAGTTTTGGAATTAATTCTGGTAGGTATTCTTTATGAATAACGGTGTTTTTAAAAGTTTGAATTTGAGTAGGGGATAAGCGCAAAATTGACTTAGTATTGCTAAACACGACAAGTGGATGAATGGGAATATCGGGGAATTGATTGGTAACTAACCAAGCCTTGAGTTGTCTCGTAAGTCTATTCACTTGAAGAATAGGATCCGGGAAGGCCTCTTTTTCCTTTTCCTCGCCTTTTATTCGAATCATTTGATGCAAATCAGTATCAAAGTATAGTTCACCAACTATGTTTTTCACTTCGAGGATTAACGCAAATTTTGCGTGAAGGATTAAGACATCAATCTGAAAAAAATGCTTGCCATCCCAAAGCCGTATATCATGAAGAATAAAATAGTCCTCGTCTGGTAAAAAACTAAGTGGGAAGTCAACAGCTTTCTCTCCTCTATATCCCGCCAATTTCCATTGATAGTCTTGATTAATCAAAAAAATATTAGGATGATTTGCCTTGATTCTAGAGAGTAAAGCTTCTAACTGGAGCGCTCCATAAGGATATTCAATTGGTTTAACAATCAACTAATCACTTCCTTTACATTTTATATTGCTTTATTCTAGAGCTTGGCGAAAATTCCTGCTTATTTTAGAAAAATGTTGGGGCTATTGAAGAGTTAATTTATTTCTATGCTATTTATACGAGGGTGGAGGGAAATTTTAGTTGTAGCTTTCGTACTTTTACTTGCGACTTTTCCACTTTTATTTGCGACTTCTCCACCTTTACTGGCGACTCCTCCACTTTACTGGCGACTTTCCGACTCTTACTTGCGTCTCTTCACTTTACTTGCAACTTCTCCACTCTTACTTGCGACTCTTCACTTTACTTGCGACTTCTCCACTCTTACTTGCGACTTTCTCACTCTTACTTGCGACT